>DAOVTG010000089.1 GCA_030633185.1 Deltaproteobacteria bacterium | reverse complement strand
GCTGTAAACTTTGCCCAGGATGAGGCCTCCTGTATTGTCTACGGGATGCCCAAAGAGGCGATTAAGACCGGCGCGGTTGACCATATTGTTCCTTTATCTGAGATGGCTGGGAAGGTTTTACGGGCAGTGTGATAAATTAATTCTATAAAAAACTATTGATGTATTCAAGAGGAGTGGAGATATTAATGTTTGCGGTTGCGTAAAAACAATTCAACTGCCGGTGTTAAATGAGGCTTTCGTTCCGCCAGCAAGTCAAGGATGATGTCCGTATCCAGAAAGATTTTTTCTTTTCTCATTGATATTTCTCTTCCAAATAATCTATATAGTCACTTTTACCTGAATCGATATTTTTGCCTTTTAGCAAACCGGCAAGCTCGCCGACAATTCCAGTAACCTTTTTTTGTGCTATTTCTTCACGAGTTATTGCTTTGAAATATGTTTCCACCAGTTTTGAAAGGGACGTGTGTTGAGTGCGAGCAAAATGTTTTGCCGATTCAATTACAGAGCCATCCATTTTTAATGTAAGTTTAGTGTTCATGCTCAGTTCTCCATCTAGAGTACGTATTGTTTAAGATGTTTTAATGGGTTTAGTGCGGAAAAAGACCTCCAGATAGGGGAGGTTGACGCGCGGAGAAGAGAGTTGTAGATGGGTACCCGGAGCCTGGTTTCCGGTGATTGTCTGTTCAATTTCCAGGGCCAGTTCAGGGATGATCAGCAGCGATTTTCGACCCCATTCAGCAACCACTATGCCGATACCTTGCCAATCCGGGTGTTGCTGGAGAAAAACCATGGTCCAGTGGCGGTTGGAGAGTCGTTCGGCCTGGCGAATCCGATTGCTGGTTGAACTGACGGCGGCAATTCGGGTCGTAATCTGATTTTCATCCAGGGTTGGCAATCTGGCCAAGTGGAGTCGTAGTTGTTGGTGGGCAACCAGGTCAAGGTAACGTCTCAAAGGGCTTGTAACCCTGATGTAGGCACTCAAACCGAGACCGAAGTGAGATTGGGGAGTGCAACTCAGGCGACCGGGGCGCATTGATCGGCGTTTGGCGAACATGGCGACCAAGGGCGGCAAGTCATCGGTTTCAGGCATTTCGTTCGGCGGAATTTGCCCGGCGTGCGGCATCGGCAGGTCGTGCTTTTTTGCATATTGAGCACAGGCGGAGCCCGCCATCAGCATCGCTTCACTTACGAGATTGCGACTTTTAAGGTTCGGAAGGGGGGTGATCTTGACTTGGTCGCCTGAGGCCTTTATCTTACATTCGGGAAGCTCAATTTCGATGGCCCCGGCTTTCAATCTCTGTTCTCTATGGGCTTTGGTGATCGATAAGATCTTTGTCAGTGGTTGGTTCCCGGCCAGCAGTTTTTCGGCCTTGCTGTAGCTTAAACGGGTTACCTTGATGAGGCTGGGGATGATTTCCAGATCCAGTATAGTTCCACTTTCATCTACCTTCATGGCGAAAGAGAGGGCTGGAGAAATTTCCTGCAGGCCGACGCCGAGTTTGTCGGTCAAACTTCTAGACAGCATGGCTCGGGTGATTTCAGGCAGATAGAGAGTTGAGGCTTTTCCTCGGGCGGCTATGTCGGTGGGGCTGTCAACGCTTATCAAACTGGCGACATCGGCAATATGAACCCAGAGCCGCTGACCGTCAAAACTTAATGCATCATCAGGATCAGTGCTGTCATCATCATCAATGGCAAAGGCGGTAAGTTCAGTCAGATCGAGGCGTTTTTCGTCAGCTAAAAGCGGAGGAGATTCCAGTTCATGCGGTTCAGGGGTCTCATCACCAGAGAGTTCAAGGCGTTGCGGATAAGGATTAAATGAGGCTTTCCAGAAACCCAGTTCAAGCAGGGTTAAATGAGCATTCTCTCGCGATTGCTGACGGCCCAGGTGTTGTAAAAGTCGGCTCTCCGTACCCTGTTCCAGGGCCAGACTTTCAACTTCGATAAGGAAGCTCCGGTCACTCTCAATAATAGTTTTTTTCCCGACTCTTTCAACAAAAGCCTGCCAGCTTTCCTGGCGGGCTTTTTTTGCGGCTCTTCTCTTGTTTTCCTGGATATATTCTTCATCAGAACGGGCTTTAATAAGGTTTGGAGAACCATGGAAATGGACTCCTTCAATAACAATTTGCCAGGCACTCCAGATGGCTGAAGCGGTGGTCTGGTTAAAGACCAGTTCGGCGATCTCCTCTAAAGTCGTCTCTTCACCGCTTAGAAGAGAGCGCGTCTCTTCAAGATCGTCGGGCACCGGGGTCAAAAGGTTTAGTTCCGTAAACGGCCCGGGATGGAGACAGGTAACGTCCTTGGGCCGAACTTTTTTACTCAAGGATAGGGAAAGGAGTTCAATCTCAATTTTGTCGCCCAGCCGGACAAGTTTTGCCGGCTTACTTTTGTAGAGCAGAAGAGCTCCGATTTTGAGGTCACTGATGGTCATTTTTTTAATCTTTATCGAGCTTCTTGCAGGAAAAAAAGTTCCTTGATGACCTGATTCTGATCTTCGAGGTTGAATTCGAGCAGACGGCGCAGGTGAGTTATGCTCTCGGCATCATAACTGGTGAACTTAAATCCGTAGTGATCCCCGTCAAGATGAACCAGGCTGGCGGAAAAGTTCATTGAGATGCTTGATGAGGGTAGAAAGACCTTGATCAGGGCATCTTTGTTTAAGGTGAGCGGCAGTCGGGTGCTGGAGTTTATGAGGGCGCCTTTGAGAGAGATATCCAGAAGTTCACTGCCATAAGGGTGTCCCTCGATCTCAATTTTGGTATGGGCCTGGAATTTTATCCGGCTGAACTTACGGTGCTCTTCCATTTTGTTCTCCTTGGTCGGTTAAACTTGTTGCACTACAGCCTATCCGTTAGCGGCCCAACTGTCAACCTCAATTTTCTTGACACATCCCGGGCCTTGGATTGTGCTCTTGCCGCCGGTTACCGGTTGGACCGTGATTTGGGTGCTGATGCGCTCCTTTAACGCCGAGATATGGGAGATGACGCCGATCAGTTTGCCGCCCTGCTGGAGTCCCGCCAGGGTTTCCAGGGCGGTTTCCAGGGCCTCTTCGTCCAGGGTGCCGAAACCCTCATCAAGAAAGAGCGAGTCAACCCGAACCTTACGGCTGGCCATCTTTGAGAGGCCCAGAGCCAGGGCCAGACTGACAATAAAACTCTCGCCGCCGGAGAGATTTTTGGTCGATCTGATCTCACCGGCCTGATAATAGTCGATAACATTAAGTTCAAGCGGTTGTTTATGGTCGCGAACCAGTAGGTAGCGGTCGCTCATTTTTTCAAGTTGTTGGTTGGCATGTGATACCATTAACTCAAAAGTGAGACCTTGAGCAAAGTTTCTATATTTTTTGCCGTCGGCAGAGCCGATTAATGAATGCAGTGCATCCCATTTTGCACTCTCTTTTTTTCGGGCTTCAATTATTAATTGCTGCTCTTGATGTCTGCTTTTAGCCGTTTTGTTGTCGTTAAGTTTTTGTTTTATAGCGCCAATTTCTTCACCCAGTTTCTTCAGGGATTCCTGGCTTGCCGTTTGATCTCTTTTCAGATCATCGAGTGAGAGTTCGCCTATTTTTTTGGCGGTTTCTTGAGCCAGGCGGCTCTCTACAGCTTTTTTTCGGGTTGTAATCTCAGCCTGCCGGTCGTCAAGTTCTTTGGCTTGTCGGGCTAATTTGTCTCTTTTCTCAGGGGCGAGTCGAGAGGAGATGAATCTTTGCTCATCCTCAAAACCGGCTTTTTTACAGCTTATTACGAAAGATGGTTCAAGTTTGTCGAGCTCGGGCTCTCTTTTAGAGATGTTTTCTTGCAAAGCGGTGATTCGTGATTTTACGTCATTTAACTGCAATCTGATCTGATCCAGACTCTCCCTGGTCGCGTCTCTAAATTTTTCAGTTTCAACTACCTGCTCTTCGGCGCGGCGCTCCTCTCTGTCCGGATCTTTTTGACCATACAAACCTTGACGTTCAGTGGTCAGGTTGTCAAGTTCATTTTTATGTTTGTCTTGAACCGTCTGTTTTTCTTTTAAAGCGTCATTAAGTGTTAAGATGATCGCCTCAAGGCTTTTGATCTCAGTTGTCAACACACTGCTCTTATTTTCGATTTCAGCTTTTCGGCTTTGGTAGTCCTGCCACTTTTTTAACCTGATAGCGAGAACTTCCGAAATAGATCCAAGGTTTATGCCCGGGGTCGGTTCCAGGCCGAAGGGTTCAAGTGCCGATAAAGTAGAGTTATTCAGTTCCGTCTGTTTTTTTAAAGAGAGTAACAGCTCTTTTTCAGCTCTTTGGAGATCGGCATCTGATTCATCTTTTTTGTGTGCTATCCGAATAAGCTCTTTTTCCGATTCTGCAAAGACAAGGCTTGATTTTTTCTCCTTAGAATTATGCTTTTGCAGATCATTTTCCAGCTCTTCAGTTTTCCTGATCAGAGTGGCCAGCACATCGATTTTTTTCTCGGTATCATCAATTTTCGGGATATTGCCTTCAGCAAAAGGGTGGTGCAGGGCCCCGCATAACGGACAGGGCTTGCTCTCTTTAAGCTTTAGCCGCTCATCTTCAAGGCTTATAATTTTTGCCAGATAGGCCATTTCACGGAGCCGGCCGTCAAGCTCGGTTCGGTATTCCTGAAGTGGGCGATCTCCTAATAGCTCGGCCATTGCAGTGTTGGTCAGGGATACTTGTTTTTGGGCCGCAGCCTGCTTTCTTTGCAAACTTAAACATAATGTCTGTTGTTTCTTATGACGGGCATTATCTAATTTTGTCTGCTTGTTTAAATACGCAAGCAGGCTTTTTATTGTGGCAACACTGTCGCTTACGGCCTCCAGGTTTTTGAGCTGGGCATTGATTCCCGTCAGTTCGGTGAGCAAGGCCGCGTCAAAGGCATTGATTGAAAGATAATCTTCTATCTGAAGCAGTTTTTTCCTCTCGCTATCCTGGATGGTTACGCTCTTTTGTCGCTGTTCAATTTTTTCAGAGAGCTGAACTTTGAGCTTTTGACAATCTGAATCGTCGCTTTTCAAAGCTGACTGTTTCTCACTGATCCGGTAGTCAAACTCCCGGACTTTTTTAATCAATTCCAGTTCGCTTTTCTGTTTAACTTTAACCCTTAATAGAGTCTTTTCACTTTTGCTAAGGGCGGTTTCTTTGAAATCCAAGGCTTGTTCCCGTTTCGGAAGCTGAGTTTTGGAAGTGGTTAAAAGCTCCAGATCACTTTTCTGCTCCTGCTTTTTTGCTTTAAGAGTTGCATATTCGTTTTCGAGTTCGGTCGCCTTAAGAGCCCTTTGCAATTTCTTTCTGTTTATCACAAAAGCCTTTAAGTCATCTGTCGAAGCCTCTGATTCCTTATTGATTTCAAGAAGCTCACTTTTTAATGCGGCGATTCCGGTCAGTCGGGAGATCGTTTTTTTTAGAGCTTCATTTTTTGTCTCCAGAGTCTTTTCGGTTTTCTGTTGATTGTGGAGTTCCAGCTTTAATAGAGCTTCGTTTTCATCAGTTAAAATGATTATTCCGGCATTTTCCGCTCTTAAGAGTTCAAGTTTTGCGTGTTCGTCACGATGGCGTTCGTGAATATGTTTTGAAATTTCACTGTAAATTTTTGAGCCCGTGATCTGCTCAAGAATTGGAGCTCTGTCGTCTGGTGCCGCCTGGAGAAAGGCGGCAAAGCCTCCCTGGGCCAAGAGCATAGATCTTGTAAAACGATCAAAATCCATGCCCGTTTTTTCCTCGATGGCAACCGCAACATCCCGTTTTCTGGACTCCAGAACTTGACCGCCGACGGCATCAGCAATCTCGTGTTTCGAGTCGCTGAGTTTGCCGTCAGGTTTCTTTCGGGCTCGATGCTGACTCCAGTGACAAATAAATTTCCCGGCTTGGGTGGCAAAGGTTACTTCAGCAAAGCACTCCCCGGTCTGCCGGGACATGATCTCGTTACTGTTTTTGGTAATCGATTTTAAACGTGGGGTTCTTCCGTACAGGGCCAGACAGATGGCATCAAGAATGGTTGACTTGCCAGCCCCGGTCGGGCCGGTGATGGCAAATATCCCATCGCCGACATATTCCGGCGCAGTAAAGTCAATAGACCACTCGCCGATCAGTGAGTTAAGGTTTTTAAAGCGTAAATTCAATATTTTCATTGCTTATAATCACTTGTTTTTATCCGTAGATTAATCTTCGTTTAGATCTTCTTCTTGTAAGTGCTGGACAATCTCCTTGTAAGCTTGAATGAGTTTCGGGCGTTCTTCCTCGGTCACCTCATAGCTGTCCAGACAACGGATAAAGACCTCGTTGACATCTAAGTCATCAAGTGTCTCTTTCTGGTCAATTAGGCCGCTGACCCGTTCATCATCACGCCGGTTTTTGATCCTGCGAACTTCCATATCCGTGCCGGCAATTGCCTCATTAATAAGTCCCTGCAGGTTCCCGGCGATTTTGGTTCCGGTGTATTCAATCTCCAGCCAGGCGTTGCTTGCCTGTGATTTTAACGCATCGATTCCGGCGCTGATTTCATCAATTCCGCCGGAGATTCTTTCCAGAGCTTGAAAGCATGGAATAGGGTGTTCGTTGATTTGAGGTGTTCGGCCATCAAATTCTACCAGAACTACCTTCTTTTCCTGAGTGGCTTCACCATAGCCCATGGGAATTGGTGAACCGCAATAACGGATATGTTCCGATTTCCCGACTTTCTGGGGAACATGCAGGTGGCCTAAGGCCAGATAATCTATACAATCCGGAAAAATATCTTCACCAACATGGGCCAGCGAACCTACATAAAGCTCTCTTACGCCATCTCCATCAATCGTCTTGCCGCCGGTCGTAAAGAGGTGCCCCATGCCGATGATGGGGATATTGCCGTACTCTTCTTGTTTTTTTTCTGCAATCCTGCAGATCTCGGCATAATGTTTTTGCACACCTCCAATGAGTTTAGCATTTTTGTCGGCAACCGTTTCCCCGGCCTCAACGGTGCGGATATCGCGATCTCGCAGGTAAGGAACCGCACAGATAATTGCCTCCGGGATGTTGGCCGGGCCGAAAAGGGTGATGACCTCAGCTTCCGGGTTTTCGCTGATTGCACCAACCACAAAAACATTTAAGGCCCGCAGGAGCTCCTTTGGGGCATTCAAAAAGGAGGGAGAATCATGGTTGCCGGCAATCACCACGATATGCTGGCAACAAGAGGCTGAAACCCGGCAGAGAAACCGGTAATAAAGTTCCTGAGCCCGGTTGCTGGGTGTACTGGTGTCAAAAATATCACCGGCCACCAAGAGGGCATCGACACCTTCGCTCTCAATCAAATCTGCGAGCCAGTCAAGAGAGGCCAAAGACTCATCATAGCGTTTCCGACCATAGAGCGAACGGCCCAAATGCCAATCTGAAGTGTGAAGAATTTTCATGCACTCTGCCTCGAAACTAAAATTTCACGCTGCCCAAGCGTCCGAAAGTTTCTCCGCCTGTCGCAAGACCAACTCAGTGGCGTCATCTCGCTTATCCGGCGGGTATTTATATTTTTTTAAGAGTCTTCGGATCATATTGCGTATCTTGGCTCGGACGCTGTCCCGAACTTGCCAGTCAACCGTGGTATGTTTGATAATTGCCGCCTTGATCGCGGCAAAGAAGGCTATCTCTTTTTTAAGGGGTGCGGCTTCATCCAGGGTGCTGCACAGGGAGAAGGCTTTGGTGATGACCGCCATGGTATCAAGAAATCTTTTTTTACCGTCATTAAGTCCCAGGATTTGGTTGGCGGCCATCGGCAGCAGTAAAGTGGCGTTGGTTTCGTAGTCGCTGTAGTCAAAACCATGAAACATGGATCGCACAATTTCGAGTTTTTCGAGAAGCAGAGCAAACGCCTCTTCCGCCAGCAGGGTTGGTGTACCCCGGCCCTTGGAGTCGGTATATATTTTCAAGGCCTGTTTCAGCTCATTGCCAATGCCGATATAATCAACCACCAGGCCACCGGGCTTGTCTTTAAAGACCCGGTTGACCCTGGCAATGGCCTGCATCAGGTTATGGCCTCGCATGGGTTTGTCAATATACATGGTATGGCAACAGGGCACGTCAAAGCCGGTTAGCCACATATCCCGGACAATAACCAGTTTCAATGGATCCTCTGCATTCTTGAAGCGTTTCTCCAGCCGTTTCTTGGACTGCTGGTTGTAGATATGAGGTTGCAGGAGTTCTTTATCTGACGCAGAGCCGGTCATTACAATTTTTATTACTCCCTTTTCCGGATCAGGATCATGCCAGTCAGGCCGTAGTTCAACTATCGCATTGTACATATGGGCGCAGATTTCCCGGCTCATACAGACAATCATCGCTTTGCCGGGGATCACGGCGGATCGTGACTCGTAATGTTTTACCAGCTCTTTAGCCACCTCTCGCAAGCGTGGTTCAGAACCCACCAGTTTTTCCAGGGCAGCCCATTTACTCTTGGTTTTTTCGCGAAGATTGATATCTTCCTCATCTTCGATAACCTCTTCGACCTCCTCATTGAGCTCTTCGATAGATTCGCGGTTGATGTCAAGTTTGGCGAGGCGGGATTCATAGTAGATCGGCACCGTGGCGCCATCGTCAACTGCATCTTGGATATCATAGATCGAGACATAATCGCCAAAGACGGCGCGGGTATCTTTGTCTTCTAAAGAGATCGGAGTCCCGGTAAAACCGATAAAAGAGGCGTTGGGAATGGCATCGCGCAGATGTTTGGCATAGCCGAAGATATATTTGCCGGTTTTGCTGTCGAGTCGGGCTTTTAAACCGTATTGGCTGCGATGGGCTTCATCACTGATCACGACAATATTGTTGCGTTGACTCAGGCATGGATGGCTCTCTTCGCCATTTAAAAGTGAAAATTTTTGCACAGTGGTAAAGATGATACCGCCGGATTGCCGGGCCGCCAGCAATTTACGTAACTCGTCCCGGCTACCGGCCTGTACCGGGGTTTGCTTGAGCAACTCCCGGGCGTTGGCGAAGGTATTGTAGAGCTGGCCGTCAAGATCATTGCGATCGGTAACCACAACAATGGTCGGATTGTTCATTTCCGGTTGCTGCAGAAGTTTCCCGGCG
>DAOVTG010000130.1 GCA_030633185.1 Deltaproteobacteria bacterium | reverse complement strand
TGTCATGCGGCTCGGCATAAGGAGGCGGTACTTTAGATGGAAAATATAATACGTTTGACCCCGCCCTTAAGTGATGAAGTCGTTGCCTCTTTGAAATCCGGAGACCGGGTTTTGATTACCGGAACCATCTATACCGGTCGTGATGCGGCCCATAAACGTTTGGTTGATCTTCTTGATAAGGGTGAGGCTCTGCCGATTCCTTTACAAGGTGAAATTATCTATTTTGTCGGGCCGACTCCGGCTAAACCCGGAAAAGCGATCGGCTCAGCCGGGCCGACTACCAGTTACCGCATGGATTCCTATTCGCCTAGGCTTTTGGCTGAAGGTTTGAAGGGGATGATCGGTAAAGGTGGTCGCAGCATGGAGGTTCGTGAGGCGATCAAAGAGCATCACGGCATCTATTTTGCGGCGACCGGCGGCGCCGGGGCGCTTTTGGCTCAACGCATTAAAAAGGCCGAAGTTGTAGCCTATGAAGATTTAGGTCCCGAAGCCATTCGCCGGATTGAGGTTGAAGATTTCCCGGTTGTCGTAATCAACGATATTCACGGCAATGATCTGTATGAACAGGGCGTAATTCCGTATAAGAGATAAAGGACTAAAATTTTATGAAAACCGTAATTTCACGTTCTCAAGTGAAGGGTGATTTTGTCAGTAAGGTGGCTGAGATCAGCGGCGAGAATTTCTTTAACTGTTACCAGTGCGGTAACTGCTCCGCTGGTTGTCCTTCGGTTGATGAGATGGATCTTCTGCCCAGCCAGGTCGTGCGCTATCTCCAACTTGGTCTTGAAGATGAAGTCAAAAACTGCAAGTCGATGTGGGTCTGTGCGGCTTGTATGATGTGTCATGCTCGTTGCCCGAAAGGGGTCGATATCTCAAAAATCATGGAGGCTTTACGAGTTTTGCGATTGCGTGAAGTCGGGGCCGAAGGTCACATCGATGTTACCGATTTTTCCGATGATTACCTGGCTCGGGCTCCGCAGATTGCCATGATCAGTGGTTATCGGAAGTTTCTCCCTCTCTAAACCATGGCTTCGAAAAATGTCCACCTGCTTCGTTACCCGGCAACCTTCGTCACTGCGGCGTACTTTGTGTACGCCTCATTCCTCAGGTTTTGGGTGCCTCGCATCTGAACATTTTTCATTGCCATTGAAATAAGAAGATTATAAATTAAAATTTGAGTAAACTATGAAATATCCATATTTCCCCGGATGTACCCTCTATACCAAAGCTAAAAAGCTTGATGATGCTGGTCGTGAGTGCAGTTTGAAGCTTGGTTTTGAACTTGAAGAGCTTAAAGACTGGACCTGTTGCGGGGCGACTTTCCCGCTGGTGAATGACCAGCATATCACCATGTCGGGGCCGACTAGAATCTTGGCTGATACTAAAGATCAAGGTAACGATAAGCTGGTGACTCTCTGTTCGGTCTGTTTCAACGTTTTGAAACGAACCAACCATGTAATGCTCAATGATGAAGAACGCCGAGCTAAGATTACCGATTTTATCGAACGTGATTATCACGGTGAGGTTGAAGTTTTGCATTATCTTCAACTTTTACGTGATGAGATCGGGTTTGATGTTTTAAAAGAGAAGGTCGTAAAACCACTTGAAGGGCTTAAAGTCGCCTGTTATTATGGTTGTCTCCTGTTGCGTCCGGTTAAAGAGATTGGTTTGGATTCGATGGAGGATCCGACCATTTTTGAGGATTTTATTCGCGCCTTGGGTGGTGAACCGATCGAGTTTCCTTATAAAGTTGAATGTTGTGGTGCCTTTCAGGCGGTTTACTCAATGGATACGGCAACCAGATGTTCCCGGGATATTTTGCGCAGTGCCAAAAACTGCGGTGCGGATGTGGTCATTACCACCTGTCCCTTATGTCAGTTTAATCTTGATGACCGGCAGCCGGAGATACAAAAAAGTGATCCGGGCTTCAGCTCGATTCCGGTCGTCTACTTTACCCAATTGCTGGCTTTAGCTCTTGGTCTGTCGGCTGAAGACCTGGGTTTTGAACGTAACCTTATCGACCCTCTTCCTCTCCTGCAGGAAAAGGGTATTATAGCTTAAATAAAGGCTTGATTGATGGGTGAATTAATAGAATTAACCGGTTTGAAAGATGGTGATCCGGTAAGTTGTGTCGCAGTCTTTGGTGACCATGCTGATTTTGACAGTGCGCCGGTCGACCGTCGGGTGATGGTAATTGGGGCCGGGATCACCGGGATTACGTCGGCTATCGATCTTGGTAATGCCGGTTATCAGGTCATGCTCTTGGATCGACTGCCGTCGGTTGGCGGACGTATGCTTCAGCTTTCCGAGACCTTTCCGACTTTGGATTGTGCGCAATGTACTTTGACCCCGCGTACAGTCGAATCCGGACAGCATCCTAACGTGCTTTTAAAAACCAGTTGTGAAGTTGAGGAACTTAAAGGTGAGCCCGGCGATTATACAGTCAGCTTGCGTCAGAAAATAACCTATGTCGATTGGAACAAGTGTACCGGTTGCGGAACCTGTATTCAGAAATGCCCGAGTAAAGGGATTGCTCTTTTTGAACGTGATGCCGGGCGCATGACCGCCATTTATACTCTCTCGCCCCAGGCCGTACCCAATAAACCGGTGATTGATCCCGACCGTTGTCGATATTTGACTTTGGGTAAATGTGGGGTCTGCGCTAACGCGTGTCCGGTTGATGCCATCGACTATAAACAGCAGGAGAGTTTTTTTGAGGTTCAGGTTGGTGCCATCATTGTGGCTACCGGTTTTGATATTTACGATTGGAAAAACAAGATGCCGGAATACGGCGGCGGCAAGGTTCCAGATGTTATTGATGGTCTGACTTTTGAACGCTACCTTTCGGCTTCCGGGCCGACCGCCGGAGAGATAGTTCGTCCTTCTGATGGGAAATTGGTCAAAGAGATAGTATTTATTCAGTGTGTTGGTTCCCGTAATCCGGAATTTCATAAAGCCTATTGTTCCCGGGTCTGTTGTATGTATACGGCCAAACATGCCAGGCTTTATAAGCATAAAGTCCATGACGGTCAGGTCTATATCTTCTATATAGATATTCGTTCGACGGGCAAAGGTTACGAACAGTTTATTCAGCAATCGGTCTCTGAAGAGGAGATTATCTATATTCGCGGCCGCGCCGCGAAACTCCATCGTGATGGTGATAAAATCATGGTTCAGGGGGCCGATACTCTGACTGGTAAGAAAATTGAGATTGCTGCCGATATGGTTGTCTTGGCCGCCGCTATGGTGCCCAACGATGGGGCGCAGGAGTTAGCTGATATCCTTGGTATTAAATGCAATAATGACGGCTTTTTCGTTGAAGATAACTATAAGCTTTCACCGATAGAGACCGGTCAGCAGGGAATCTATCTCGCCGGATGTTGCCAGGGGATTAAAGATATTGCCGATTCCGCTGCTCAGGGCAGTGCCGCAGCCAGTAAAGCCCAGGTCTTTCTCTCTTTAGTCAGACGTCAGAATCAGGAAGCCGTTTAATGGAAAAAAAACTAGGAGTTTTTGTCTGCTGGTGCGGTTCAAATATTGCCGGCAGTATTGATGTTGATCTGGCTGTAGCTGAGGCGGCAAAACTTGATGGTGTTGTCCATGCCGAAAACTACATGTACATGTGTTCCGATCCGGGGCAGCAGTTGGTCAAGGATACCATCTCTGAAAAAGGTCTCGACGGGGTTGTGGTGGCTTGCTGTTCACCTCGCATGCACGAAAATACTTTTCGTAAAGCCGCTGGCGCGGTTGGTCTGAACTCCTACCTTCTGGAGATTGCCAATATCCGTGAGCAGTGCAGCTGGGTGCATCAAAATAATAAACCGCTGGCGACCGCCAAAGCGGTCAGTATTATTGAGGGAACCCTTGACAAGGTCAAGGAAAACCTGCCCTTAGAGACGATTACTATTGATTTGACCAAACGGGTTTGTGTCGTTGGCGGCGGGATTGCCGGAATTATGTCGGCGCTTGATCTGGCTAATGCCGATTATGATGTTGCGATAATTGAGAGAGAACCGGCGATTGGCGGCCATATGGCCCAAATCAGTCAGACCTTTCCCTATTTTCATAATATTCTTGAACTGTTGCAGAAAAAAATCGATGAAGTCAAGGCTCATCCCCGGATTAAACTTTATCTCAATTCCGAGGTTGAAGTGCTTGATGGTTATGTTGGCAACTTCAATGTTACAATTAAAACCCGACCGGCCTTTGTCGATCCGGCAAAGTGTACGGCTTGTGGTAAATGTCTTGAAGTGTGCCCAGTTTCGGTGGCGGACGAGTTTAACCGAGGTTTAAGCCAGAGGGGCGCAATCTTTCGCTATAATCAGACGGAAGGAGCCCGGATTCCGGTTTTAGAGCAGAGAGATTGCCTCCATTTTGTTGATGTTGAAGACGTTGAAATGGATGCTGGTGCAGGCGAAAAATGCACAGCTTGCGTCGATGTTTGTCCGGAGAATGCGATAGATCTGGGAACCATTCGTACGTTCAATGAAGAGTTTGTCGGGGCCATCGTTATGGCTACCGGTTATGATCTCTACAGTCCGGCAAAAATGCCGGAATATGGTGCCGGAAAACTTCCTGATGTGATCGATGCTTTAGCATTTGAGCGCCTGCTCGATCCCACCGGCCCGACTAAAGGCCAGGTATTACGTCCTTCAGATGGACAGGTTCCGAAAAAGGTGGTTTTTATTCAGTGTGTCGGTTCGCGTGACCCTGAACGTCATAAAGCTTACTGCTCCAGGGCTTGCTGTATGTATACGGCGAAACAAGCTCGTCTCTACCGGCAGCAGGTTGAAGATGGGACTGCTTTTATCTCCTATATGGATATCCGCTCCGACAGCCGCGATTTTGAAGAGTTTGTCCAGCAGGGTATGGAAGAGGAAAATCTCGTCTATATTCGCGGTCGGGTCGCCAAAGTTATTCAAGAAGATGGTTTTTTGCGTGTCTTTACAACGGACACTTTAAGCAGCCGTCAGCTTGAGATTGAGGCCGATCTTGTGGTTTTGGCCATGGCTATGGAGCCCAAAGCCGGGATTCGTGATCTCGCCAAAAAGATGAATGTGACGATTGACGGCGACGCTTTCCTCTCCGAAACCCATATTAAGCTCTATCCGGTCGAGAGTTCGACCAAGGGTGTCTATCTTGCCGGTTGCGGCCAGTCACCTAAAGATATTACGGATACGGTCTCTCAGGCCTTGGCGACGGCGGGCAAGATTCAGACGATGTTCTCCAACGAAACTCTGATTGCCGACCCGCTGATTGCCGAAGTCAAAAACGATGTCTGTAGTGGTTGCGGTATCTGTATTGATATCTGTCCTTACGGGGCTCGGTTGATGAACGATTTTACGCGGATCACCGATGTCAACCAGGCCGTATGTCAAGGTTGCGGTGCCTGTATTGCAGCCTGCCCTAACAAGGCCTGTGAACTGATTAACTCCACATCCCGTCAATTTATTCGGATGATTGGTGATTTTGCCGGTAAAGCCGAGGCGGTGTAAGGAATATGTCTGAAAATCTTCTCCAAAAAGTGATGGCTGAGAGTGATCAGCCGATCAATCTCTGTTATCAGTGCAAAAAATGCAGTGTCGGCTGCCCCATGATCGATGAGTTTGATTTTCCTCCCAACATGGTCATGCGCATGATCCAGCTCGGGATGAAGGATGAGCTTTTAAAAAGCAAGGCGATCTGGATGTGTGTCTCCTGTGAGACCTGCGGCAGCCGCTGCCCCAACGAGATAAGGATCGCCCCGATCATGGATTCTTTGCGGGCTCAGTGCTTAAATGAAGGGGTTACTCCAGCCGATCCGGTGACTGTGGCTCTGCACAGCTCGTTTATTAACAGCATTAAAACATTCGGCAGGATTCATGAGGCGACCATGCTGATGGCCTACAAATGGAAGAGTAAAAATTTTACTTCCGATCTCGATGTTGGTCTAAAACTCTTTCTCAAAGGCAAAATTCCGTTGCTGCCGAAAAAGAGCAAAAACATGGCCAAGATCAAAGAAATTTTCAAAGAAGCCGGTAAATAAGGAATTGCAATAATGGCTACAACCTATTCATATTATCCCGGCTGCACATCGCATTCGACGGCGATTGAGTATATCGAAGCCAGCCTTGCGGTAATTGATGCTCTTGGTATCGGGCTTAATGAACTGCCGGATTGGTGTTGTTGCGGAGCGGCTTCGGCCCATAATCTTTCGACTTCGCTGGCACTTGGACTTTCGGCTTTTAATCTTGCTGAAGCTCATAAAACAGGGCGCGACCTGGTTATTCCCTGTGCCGGTTGCTATGGCAATCTGGCTCAGGCTGATCATGTAATGCGACATGATGAAAAAGAGCGGCAGCGTTTTGAGAAACAGTTCGACTTCAACTATGACGGGCAGGTGAAGATGCTCTCTTTAGTCGATCTTCTGGCTCGCGAAGAGTTGCGTCCGGCGATTAAAGATCTGGTCAAAAAACCGCTAAAGGGCCTTAAAGTGGTCTGCTATTATGGCTGCGCTATTGTCCGTCCGGGGGCGATAACCGGGGTTGATGATACCGAAAATCCTCGGCGCATCGATAAAATGATGGCTGATCTTGGGGCTGAAGTTATCGACTGGTCTTGTAAAGTCGATTGCTGCGGGGCTGATCTTGGTTTGACTGATGCTGAAAAAACTGCTGAGTTGGTCAATAAAATAGTTGATTATGCAGTTGCCGCTGAGGCTGATTGTTTGGTGACCTCGTGTGCCTTGTGCGAAGCCAATATCGATATTCGCCAGCAGCGTTTGCCGATTCTCTACTTTACCGAAATGATGGCTGAGGCTTTTCAGATTGGTGACCGTCAACGTTGGTGGAAGAAACATTTCAATGATCCGTCGAAGCTTTTTTGATTATTATGTCCTCTGAAAATAAAGAAAATAATATAATGGATAAAAAGAAAACAGTCGCAGTAATCGGCGGAGGTTTTGCCGGGATGACGGCGGCTCTGCAGCTGGCGGAACAGGGGCTTAGTGTGACCCTGGTTGAGAAAGAGGTTGCTAT
>DAOVTG010000043.1 GCA_030633185.1 Deltaproteobacteria bacterium | reverse complement strand
CATATTCTTGGCGTAGTCCGGCTGAATTTCCATGAAGTCACCATGGTCGGCCGCCAGTTTGATAACCTTCTTGATATCATAAGGCCTGCGCGAATCGGCTGGCACAATATCGTTAAGCTCGGGGATGACGGCATCAACCTCGCCCTCAAAAAGCATCAGGGGTGTTTTTTCACGGTTACTCTGGGGCAGAAATGATAGCAGACGTTTGATCTGATCAATCGTATCCTGATCATTTTCACCGGCCATATGGGCGACGCCGCTGGTCTTCATATGCGTACTGGCTCCGCCCAGTTTCTCTTGCGTGACATCCTCGTTGGTCACGGTCTTGATAACATTGGGGCCGGTAATAAACATGAAACTGCTCTTTTTCGTCATGATAATAAAATCCATGATCGCCGGTGAGTAGACGGCCCCACCAGCACAAGGGCCTAAAATTGCGGCAATCTGCGGCATAACCCCGGAATAGATAGTGTTGCGGTAAAAGAGTTCGGCGTAACCGCCGAGACTGGAAACCCCTTCGTGAATCCGGGCACCGCCCGAATCATTCAAAGCAATAAAAGGGGCTCCGTTTTTAGCCGCCATATCGAGAATTTTGCACATCTTCCGAGCATTGGTCTCACTCAAGGTTCCACCGATTGCGGTAAAATCCTGGGCGCAGGCGTAGGTCAGGCGACCATTGACCCGACCATAACCACTGACCACGCCGTCACCGACAATTTTTTTCTTCTCCATACCGAAATCGGTACAGCGATGGGTGACAAATTTGTCGATCTCCTCAAAAGTACCTTGATCAAAAAAATAGAGCATGCGCTCACGGGCGGTCAGTTTTCCGGCATCATGCTGCTTGGCGATTCGAGCCTCGCCGCCGCTGATCTCGGCGGCCTGATTCATCTTCTCTAAACGTTCCAACTGCGCTTCTCTCAACGACATTGTATTCCCCCTGGCAAATTTACGATTGTATACTGCATACCAAAATCAGTGAAAAGGTTCACTATTATAGTTAGCGCTCCCCTGTCAAGAAAAATTTGATGGATTATTTGCGGCCGACGCCGGCATACGTAAAGCCTGCAGCCCGCAACTTGTCACCATCATAAACATTACGCAGATCGGCAAAAATCGGTTGGGCCATCAGACCGTACAGGCGCTCCAGATCAAGATAGCGAAACTGGTTCCATTCGGTCATCAGAACCAGGACATCAGCTCCGGAGGCCGCCTCGTAAGCATCGGTGGCGTAAAAGATTTCATCATCAGCATAAAGCTCCTTGAAAGCACTCACGGCTTCCGGATCATAAGCCCTGATCATGGCACCTTGCTCACTTAAAACTTTAGCAAAATAGAGGGCCGGAGCATCGCGGACATCATCGGTTTCCGGTTTAAAGGAGAGCCCAAGCAGAGCCACGGTTTTACCTTTAACCACCCCCCCCAAAAGATCCACAACTTTCTCCACCATGCGCTGGCGCTGGCGCTGATTGACGGCAATCACCGCCTCGACAATTGCCAAAGGTTCATCATACTGACGCCCGGTAGCCGCCATTGCCAGAGTATCTTTGGGAAAACATGAACCGCCGTAACCGGGCCCGGCATGAAGAAATTTTTTGCCGATGCGGCCGTCAAGTCCGATACCCCGAGCCACCTGCTGAACATTAGCACCAACCTTTTCACAAAGGTTGGCAACCTCATTGATAAAACTTATCTTGGTCGCAAGAAAGGCGTTGGCGGCATATTTGATCAGCTCTGCAGTTTCAATATTGGTCAAGACAAAAGCGGTTTCATTTAAGAAAAGGACATTGTAGATATCCTTCATGATGGCGGATGCCTGTTCACTCTCGGCCCCGATAACCACCCGGTCCGGCCGCATAAAATCGCCGATCGCCGAACCTTCCCGTAAAAATTCAGGATTCGAGACAACATCGAAATTGACCTTGGTCGGCTGATTCTTGCTGACCACCTCTTTAACCATCTGGCCGGTTCCGACCGGAACCGTACTTTTATCGACAATCACTTTATAACTATTCATAAAACGGCCGATATCAGCAGCCACCGCTCGAACCTGGCCCAAATCAGCCGAACCATCCGCCGCCGGAGGTGTCCCGACAGCGATAAAGATGACCAGAGAGGCAGCAACCCCCTGCTCAAAATCAGTGCTGAAAGCGAGTCGCTTCTGAGCTACGTTACGACCGACCAACTCTTCAAGCCCGGGCTCGTAGATCGGCATTTCACCCCGATTCAAGGCCGCGATCTTCGCCACATCAAGATCGACACATAGAACATTCATGCCAAACTCAGCCAGACAGGCGCCAGTCACCAAACCAACATAACCGGTACCGATTACGGTTATATGCATTTTTTCTCCTTAATTACTCCCCAGCCCTCCCAGACCATTAAGGCTCAACAGTAAACGAAAGGAGAGATCGTAGGGATCACGCTCTTCGTCCACCGAAAAGTCGAGGGACCAGCACTGGGGATGGTAATTGAAACCGTAGATGGTCTCCCAGATATGGCTGTCGGCAACCGAATAACGGATGCTGCCGTAGAGATCGAGCCAACTCCAGAGCGGCAGGCGGGCGGATCCGGTAAAAATTTCCGCAATTTCCTGTTCGTAACGATATTCCAGCGCAAGAAAATCACCACGTTGATCACGGGTACTCAAGAGAGCGGTCATCAATTCATTGGAATTGGTATAAGGATCAAAACGGTTTTCCAGCTTCATATAGAGACCACCCCGGCGACTGCGCATCTCAAGCTGGCTGAAGAAATTCGAAGCGTGCTGATCGTCCTCCATAAAACGCTGGCCATCGGCGACATCGATGAAGCTGTAGGCCTGGCCGATTTGAAATTTCAACAACTCCTGATAATCAAATTCATCGACCCTTCCAGCCCGCGGGTAACGCCCGACCAAGCGGCTGACCAAGGCCCAAGTGACATTGCTCTCCTCCGCCAGATAGTCAAGATAATCAAAAGAGGGCAGTTCACTCTGATCAACATCCGGGACGTAACGATAGCCAACCGTCGGTTCCAGGGTGTGAAGCAGACGATCCATACCCCACCAATCACAATCATAGACCCGTTCTGCAACACTCCGAAGTTCGACCCCGGCGGCCATGGTCTCACGCGACTGACTGCCGTCAATACGATCATCATCACTGCTGGTCAGATAACAAGTTTCCCGCAACTCGAGAAAAGGGATAATCTCGAAGGGGCCTAATTTAAGCGGCATCTTCAGAACCGGATGGAGATCAAAACGTTGTCCCTGATCCCCCTCCTTGCGCCAGAAATTTGAATAGACCCCCTGCAAACGCCAGAAAAGCCAGTCGGCCCCAAAAACCGGCTGGTTAAGGGCGGCAAGGGTTACTTCCGGCAATAACTGCAGGTTCTCATCGTCATTTTTCCTTAACAGGGATTGATAGTAACGGCTTTCAACCGTGACATTGTAACGTTCCCAACTTTTGGCGGCGATAGCCAGTGACCGCAGGTAGGTTTCGGTCTTATAATCGGCATTGTCAAGCTCATCAATAAAATCCCCCGCAAAAGTATCGGGGAAATCCTCAAGGTACTCATTGTCGCTGACCAGATTAACATCGGCTTTTAAAGTCGTACCGTTACTTAAGGTCTGAAAATGGTGAGCCCCGAAAGCCCAGCGTTCTTTATCGGCATGAGGATAATCTTCTGGATGATCTTCGACCACCTTATCACTGATAAAGGAGGCGCTGACATCACCTAGAGTCTGTTCGTTGAGCACGTAACGGTATTCAGCGCCAAACTTAATCCCTCTTTTGCTGTAGGTTTCGGGATAGAGAGTCAGGTCGTTTGAACGATTAATGGCCCAGAAAAAAGCATTCTTGGTAATCAGGCCATCTTTGTCGGAGTAACCGATACCGGGCAGCAGAAAACCGGTCTGACGTTTGGTATTGACCGGAAAGATACCTTTGGGAATATAGAGCACCGGCACATTTTTGATGGCAAAAACGGCATTGTCAACGACCCCGTAACCACCATTTTTGATATGTACCTTTTTGCAGCGAATCAGCCAGGCAGCACGTTCCGCATCACAAGTGGTCATGGTCGCGTTCTCAACATCGTACTCGTTAGGACCAAGTTTTTTGATATGTTCGCCGGTGATGTAGTAATTTTTCTCTTTAATAAAAATCCGCCCATCGCGGATAGAACCGACCTGGTCGAGATAGTTAAACTTGAGATAGCGGCAGGCAAGGTAGTCGGTACGATCACGCAGGAGAACATCCCCCCAGGCTTCAAACTCATTTAATGCCTGGTTGAGAATAGCCTTGTCGGCATGAAGCTCCATCCCCTCCTGACGAATTACCACATCCCCCTGAGCATGATAAAGATTGGCCTGCTTGTCATAGTAGAGGTAGTCAGCCTCAATCTCAACGGTTTTACCAGCTACGGCGGCAGCCGAACCGGGCAGATCTGGAACTGCGGCAAAAACCGGAATGACACTTCCCGCTAACAGAACAAATAAACTAATAAGAAAGAGTATTATGGAATTGGTTTTACACCTAAATCTTTGCATATTTTCCTAACTAAAATATCTTTAATTTCATTGTGTCTAGGGATTGCCGAACGTCGGTTTTGAGAGATATTATACCACCATGAATGACGTCCACCTTCTCTCAATAAATCACACCCATTGATGCCCTCGTAAACTTTCCAGTAACTCGCCATAACTCTCTTCTTGGCAATTTACCCCTGGGATCTCTTCAATCCAGCCCAACCAACAATCGCTTTTTTGTTTGATTACAGCAGTATACCTGTCATTCACAAGAAACCTCCAACATCATCTATTAAATTGTCCCATCTCTACCAACTCAACCCCGGCCTGACGGGCCTCGGCGAGACATTCGGGATGTTTAAGGATATCATCGGCCCCATCAAGACCGCGATAAGCCAAAGTTCGCCAGAGGGAGGTATCAAAGGTGTCGAAAAAGTATTTAACACTCATTTCCGCCCCTTCAAAAAGCCGCCGACCATGGGTGGCACCAACCGTCAGAAAAAGGCCGGGTTTGTGATTGTCGAGTCGGGTATAAGATTTTTTTTCGAGCCGGTATTTTTTCACCCACAGAGACTGACAGCGATCCATCATAGCCTTGACATGAGCACTGACGGCATAGAAAAAGATCGGTGAAGCCAGAATCGTAGCCTGAGCGGAAAGCAATCTCTCCGCCAAACCATGAAAGTCATCCTTAATGGCACAACGGCCATCTTTTTGGCAAGCGTAAATCTCAAGACAAGGCTGCAATTTAAGATCGCGCAAAACAATCTCGGTTACATCAGCTCCGACGCTGCGCGCCCCGGCAACCGCCGACTGCAAAAGCCTGGCCGTATTGCCGTTGCGCCGGGGACTACCATAGATTGCAGTGATTTTCATAATGCTTCACTCTACATAATAACCGGCAGATCTAAAACATTAAAAGCCTCACCGACACAATAGAGTGACCCGGTGAGAAAGATCAAATCATCAATTTTGGCCCGCTCGCGAGCCAGGGCAAAAGCCTCGGCCACTGAATTGGTCACGAATACCTTTGAACAGTGGATCTTGACTTCCTCGGCCAGGCGTTCAGGGGAACAGGCCCGATCCAGAGGAGCTTGCGTAACAATCACTTCATCCGCTAGAGGAACAAGGCGGGCCGACATATCCTTGATGCGTTTATCTTTCATGACCCCGAGGATTAAAATCAGGCGACGGTCAGCCGCAAGCCTGCGCAATTCCGGTTCCAGGGCCCGCACCCCATGCGGATTGTGGGCTCCATCAAGATAGATATCAGGCTTATCGCCGACTTTTTGCAGGCGACCGGGCCAACGCACCGAAGCCAGAGCCTCAGCTACCAGTTGGGCCTTAATCTCAAAAAGAACTTCATGTGAAATATACTCTAAGGCTCGCAGTGCCAAAGCCGCATTATCCTCCTGATAACGACCGCTCATCGCCAACCTGAGATCGACAAAACGATATTCAGAACCGTAATAGGAGAACGAACCGTCGCGGAGGCGCCGAATCCGAAATTCACGGCCAAGAAAATCACTGGCCGCCGCCATTTCACGTTGCCTTTCAGCAAAAAAATCCCGGATCTTTCCTTTCTTCACCCCGGAGACCAGAGGCACTCCCGGTTTCAAGATTCCGGCCTTTTCAGCCGCAACTTCGAGCAAGGTCGAACCCAGAAACTCCTCATGTTCTAGAGCTATATTAGTAACCACGGTAAGCAATGGTTTACGGGCAACGTTAGTGGCATCAAGACGCCCCCCGAGACCGGTTTCAAGCAGGACGATATCGGGTGCCTGTCGGACAAAATAGAGCAGCGCCATACAGGTGGTAAAATCGAAAAACGTAACAATACGGGGAATCTTTTCAACAAAGGGACGCAGCTTGCGGGTTAAAGCAACAATCTCCGCTTCACTGATCGGGGTCTCATCAATAACAATGCGCTCGGAAAAGTGGCGCAAATGGGGTGAGCTGTAGACCCCGACTGAAAGCCCGTGCCGACGCAGCATCTGCCGTAAAAAGGCGATGCTGGAACCTTTGCCGTTACTGCCAGCAACATGAACAATGCGCAGCTTCTCCTGGGGGTTCCCGCAGGAGGTGCAAAGCTCGTTAATATTCTCCAACCCGAGACTTATACCGAAATGCTCAAGCCCGTAGAGATAATCAAGGGTTTCCTGATATGAAGTCATAATATTTTTTATTTAGTGCGCTTCGCGCCAGTTTTTGCCGACCCCGATATCAACAACGAGCGGCACTTTCAGGGGGTAGACTTCGGCCATCTCTTTGCGAACCATAAGGGTTAGCTCATCAATTTCATCCGGAGGCACTTCAAAAACCAGTTCATCGTGAACCTGCATGATCATCTTGGAGCGCCAGTTAAGCTCACGCAGACGTTGATCGATGTTGACCATGGCCAACTTGATCAAATCCGCCGCCGTCCCCTGAATCGGGGTATTTAAGGCCGTACGCCGGGCCATCTCCTTTAAATTGTGATTTTTACTGTTTATTTCAGGGAGATAGCGCCGCCGTTTAAACAGAGTCGTCACATATTCCAGACGTCTCGCCTCGTCCACAACTGCAGCAAAATATTTGTTCACACCAGCATAAGCGGCAAAATAACCTTCTATATAAGCCTTTGCGGTTTTTCTGTCAATATCAAGCTCTTTGGCCAACCTACGAGCCCCCATACCGTAGATCAAACCAAAGTTGATGGCTTTGGCCTGGCGTCGCATTTCCGGGCTGACCATCATCGGCAAAACCTGAAAAACTTCAGCCGCCGTCCGCGTATGAATATCATCCCCTTTTTTGAAGGCATCAACCAGAGCCGGATCACCGGAGAAATGGGCCAGAACCCGCAGTTCAATCTGCGAGTAATCAGCCGCCAAAATCAGATTGTCACCAACCCCGATAAAGGCCTCCCGGATTACCGCGCCATCAACCCCGCGAATCGGAATATTCTGCAAATTGGGGTCGGAGGAGGAGAGGCGGCCGGTTGCGGTCACGGCCTGATTATAAGAGGTGTGAACCCGGCCAGTCTCCTTATTAACCAGCCTTGGCAAGGCCACCAGATAGGTTGAAATAAGTTTACTCAGCGAACGATATTCAAGGATTTTTGCCGGTAGCGGATGCTTCTCGGCCAACTGATGTAAAACCTCAACCGCAGTCGAAGGCCCGGTTTTGGTTTTCTTTAAAACCGGGAGCTGGAGGCGATCAAAAAGAATCTCGGCCAACTGTTTGGGTGAATTAATATTAAATTCGTCCCCGGCCAGAGCAAAAATCTCAGCCGCCTTAACTTGCAAACGTTGTTGATATTCTCCGGCGGTTTTTTTGAGAAGTTCAATATCGAGATAGACCCCGTTCATCTCGACCCGCATCAAAACCTCGATCAAAGGCAGCTCAATTTCAGTGAACAGTTCGCCAAGATCATCATCTTTCAGTTTAGGAGCCAATATCTTGGTCAGGAGGAAAGCGAGCTGCGCGTCTTCACAAGCATAATCTGAGACCTTTTCCGGGACAATTTTATCCATCGTCACCTGATTACGGCCCGTTCCGACCACCTCTTTAAACGAAATCGGGGTATGACCAAGATATTCCAACGCCAACGCATCCAGACCATGCCGATGCCGGGTCGGATTAACCAGGTAAGAGGCCACCATCGAATCAAAGGCGACACCCTCAAGTTCAAGTCCGGCCCGCTGTAAAACTATGGCATCATACTTGATATTCTGGCCCCATTTTTTGATCTTCACATCACATAACCAAGGGCGCAGGCCCGCCAGCACGACCTCTTTATCAAGCTGCGTCACATCCCCACCATGGCCAACCGGAATATAAACGGCATCATTTTCCGTCCAGGCAAGGGAGATACCGACAAGCTCGGCGCTCATCGGATCGATAGAGGTGGTCTCGGTATCTATGGACAACTCTTGCACATTGGCGAGCTCTTTGAGCAATTTGGTAAACTTTTCCGGCGTCTCAATCAGCCGATAGCCCTCACGGGTTACAGTCCGTTGCGGACTTAATTTATGGCTTAAGGAGTGAAATTCGAGTTCGGCAAAAAGCTCTTTTAAGGCTGAGCGATCCGGCTCCCGGCATAAAAGTTCATCAAGACCGAGTTCTATTTCAATATCATAAGACAACGTTACCAGACGCCGGGAGAGTTTAGCATCATCTTTATGAAGCAACATTTTTTCACGCCAACCTTTCTGCTTAATCTGTTCACTTTTTTGCAAAATAGTTTCCAGATCACCGAACTCAGCCAAGAGTGTGCGCGCAGTTACAGGCCCAACCCCCGGCACGCCGGGGATATTATCGGCACTGTCGCCAGCCAAAGCGAGAAGGTCGAGCAGACGCTCGCCGGTGACGCCATGACGTTCGGCTACGGCCTCAAGATCATAACGTTTGTTTTTCATGGTATCAAACATGACAACCCCGTCACCGACCAGGCTCATAAGATCTTTGTCACCGGAAATAATCAACACCTCATATCCGGCCTCTCGCCCCCGATGCGTCAACGTCGCGATAACGTCATCCGCTTCAAAACCCTCAACCCCGACTGCGGGCACCGCAAAAGCTTCAAGCAACCGAGGGACAAAAGGAAATTGCTCCGCCAAATCCGGATCCATCGGTGGCCGCTGCGCTTTATATGCCGGGAAAACTTGGTGCCGCCAGGTTTTCCCGGGCAAATCAAGCGCCGCCGCCACATGCGTCGGTTGAAAATCATCAAGCACCTTCATCAACATCTGACAAAAACCAAAAAGAGCATTGGTCGGCTGCCCCGTAGTTGTTGTCAAAGGCCTGATCGCATGAAAAGCCCGATAAACCAGAGCACTGGTATCAATCAGACATAGTAATTTTGACATAAAAAAATCCTTCAGTGGATGGTGGAATGTGAAAAATGGAAGGTACACAAGTTGTAAAGCAAAGTCAAAATAAAAAGGGCGGGATTTTAAAATCCCGCCCTCTGGCTAACTTATTTGGTGTCACATTCTTTAATTGGGGTCAGAGTAAAATCAACCAATTAAAGGACAAGGCATGCCATGCCTCTACGACACACAAACAACTTCCAGGCCCAGCTTTTCGGCAGCGACGGCAAGTTTACGATCCGCAGTAAAAAGCGGTAATTCTGCACTGACACTGACTGCCAGATGCAGGGCATCCAAAGTTCGTAACGATAAATTGAAACGTCTGATCCAGCTGCCCGCCAGTTCATAATGTTCAGGTTCAACCATCAGGATGCGATACAAGTTCAAAGATTCAACGTGGTGTCGATAGAGTCGGACAATTTTTTCACCATCACCGGTAGTCAAATTGCCCTCTCTGATTTTTCTTGCCACCGCCGAATAAAGTTCGACCTCGGTCAACTGGCTGATTACCGGATCCTGATCCTGTAAAATCAACTCCTCAACCTGCTCACTTAAAGACTCGGGACAGTAGTAAGCCACCAGTAAACTGGTATCAAGATAGGCCATTTTAATAACGTTCCTCCAAACGGCTATCGACAACCGTTTGGCTCATGGTCTTTCCTTTAATGACAATCGACCTTCTAAATTCTTTCAGGCTCGGCAGACGTTCTTCAAGTTCCAAGGGCAAAAGCCGGGCAACCCGTTTCCCGCGGCGGGTCAACATGACCTGCTCGCCTTTTTCAACTCTGTTTAATAGCTCCCCAAAATGACAGCGTGCTTCTCTAATATTTACTTCCAGCATCCGCCCCTCCATAACAACTATTCTAATCTTTAGAAAAATTCAATGTGACCCAATAAAGATACACAAATCGTGCAATAAAGTCAAAATAAAAAAGGGCGGGATTTAAAATCCCGCCCTTTGACTAACAACTGCAGTTATACTGTTTAGCAATACTATTCTTGAGGCTTACCGAAAACCTGCTCGTAGAGCGCATCACCGATCTCTTGGCCTTCACCTACGAGTTGGCGGTATTTGATGAAATCGATGGTATCCTTGCCGGTAATTTTTTTCGTATTGAAAGCATTAAAGCCCATATAGGCTTCGTAATTCATGTTGGCGGCAAGCCAGTGCCGATTCGGCAACTTCGCTTGATCCCAGAAGAATTTCTTCTTGGCCCGAACCCCGTCAACCGATTTTGTCAGACAGTGCGGCATCAGGTTGGTAAACTTCCAGACAATCTCGTTAATCGCTTCATCAAGCAATGAAAGGTCAATGGTTGCCGAGCGCACATAATTACGCGCCTCTTTAGCGGCGGCTCCGGTTTTAAATTCACCATAGACAATTTCACCGTCATCAATCCATTTGTCGGTCTCGATCAGGGGGTTACGAACCCATTTTTCGCCATCCTTGATGACCGGCACGACCTTGGTGAGCAAACCCAAACGTTTCATTTTATAAGCGCTCCACATCTCACAGGAGACGCAGTTCCACATCGCTTCTTCAATCCCTAAGTACCAGGGCAGAAAATCGGTCGAGCCGCCATCCGGGGCCGAACCATGCTTTGGCCCGGCCTGACCCAAAATTGCCAGATCAGAAGAGATCGAAAGGTCAGTCGCCATCCCGATCTCCTGGCCACCGGCAACCCGCATACCGTTAATCCGGCAGATGGTCGGTTTTTTACAATTTAAAATCGCATCAACCATGCCGTTAAAAAGATCCATATAGTCGCCATACTCTTGCGGGCGTTTGGAGTAATATTCAGCGTACTCTTTAGTATTGCCACCGGTACAGAAAGCTTTGTCGCCGACTGCGGTAAAGATAGCGGCAACCACCTGACGGTCGGCCGAAGCCCGTTGGAAACCGGCGATTACGCCTTTAACCATCTCGGTCGTATAGGAGTTATACTGTTTCGGATTATTAAGGATAATCCATCCGGTGTAGATCCCTTCAACCACGTTGCCATCAGGGTCGATAACCGGACGTTTCTCATAAATCGTGCAGGGGGCATCACCTTCACCGCCAAAATGATCATCTTCCCAAAGGTAGTGATTTTTCAGTTCATTCTCTCTCGGTATCCAATCTAAAGACATCTTTTTCTCCTATGTGTGTTATCAATAATAATTCAGAAGTTAAGTCGCAGCAAATAGCGACGAACATTGCTTCGCCCACTTCGAAGGGGACAGAGCTCAGCCCGGCTCGGGCTAGCGCCCTGCCTGGAGGTCTGTCCCCGTATCGAGACAGTTTGAAACAATCCAAAACCAAACATTTACACTCTAATCGAAATCAGGAATCAGGACAATTCGGCGGCTGATCGGTTTGGCGTGAACCTCGGCAAAGGCCTCCTTGATCGTGCTCATCGGCCGGGTTTCGAGAAAAGCATCGATCTCGACCTTACCGCTCTGAACCATCTCGAGAACCGGCGGATAGTATTTGGGATGACAGCCCCAAGTCCCGATCATTTCAGCATCAAAGGCCATCAATTTAGAGATCATATACTCATGCTTGGCCATCGAGAAACCAACCACTATCAGTTTGCCGACAAAAGAGAGCAGATCAAGAGCCAAAGCCTGCCCCGGTTTGCTGCCGGAACACTCAAAGATCTTCCAGCCGTAATTATGGGGCACACCCTGCTCTTTGCAGTAAGCCTTAATGATGCCTTTAACATCTTTACTAGATTTACCGATCGGATTGATCGTCAGGTCAGCCCCATATTTGAGAGACCGTTCGAGTTTTTCATCATCGATGTCAATCGCAATCACAACCCGGGCTCCCATGGCTTTGGCAATCTGAACCATATAGGTACCAACGCCGCCGCCGGCCCCGGTGACCACGACCAGATCACCATCAGGAAAAAATGGTTTATCAAGTTCGGCCCGAATCGCGGCCTGGTAGGGAGTGGTTCCGGCATCGGCGACAACGGCATAGTGCGACAATGGCCGCTCACCCCGATTTTCGATAACACAAAGACCTGCAGTCGGCACCACAATATGGCTGGAAAATCCACCATACATACCGATGCTGTTGCCCGGCATCTTCTGTTTCAGGCAACGATTACCGCGCCCGGCTTTACAGATTTGACACTCATTACAGGGCATCACCGCCGGAATGATAACCTCTTTACCAATCAACTCGGCATCGCCGCCGATAACCGTACCGCTGATTTCGTGACCTAAAGTCAGGGGCGGCTCACAAACCGTCGGAACGCCGTCATAAAAGAAACCAAGATCAGTATGGCAGACACCGCAACCGGCAATCTTGACGCAGACTTCACCTTCATTTATTGGTGGCATATCGACTTCAGTAAGTATCATTTCACCCGGTTTAACCATCTGCCAGGTTTTGATCTTTGCAGGAACCTCAGACATTTTATCCTCCTTACTTATTAGTCCAAACCGGCTTACGTTTCTCAAGAAACGAATTTAACCCTTCCCGGGCGTCGGTGTTACGCATGCAGTCATTAAGATAGGAGCCTTCGACTGTATCCAGAGCGGCGGAAAAAGGTTTACCGGAGGCCGCTTTCAGAGCCCGTTTGGTTGAACGCAGGGCCGAGCCGCTTAAAGCGGTAAAGGTAGCGATGAATTTTTCGAGTTCCGCCTCAAAATCATCAAGGGAGACTACTTTATTGACAAGACCACAGGCCAATGCCGCATCAGCCCGTAAGGCTTCGCCGCCAAGCACCATCTCATAAGCTTTTTTGGGGCCGACAATCGTCGGCAAGGCGGCCACCGCAATCGGCGGGAAGACCGCCAACTTAATCTCAGGCTGACCAATCTTGATATTTTCAGCCGCCAAAATCATGTCACAAAAAAGTGCAACCTCGCAACCGCCACCGAGCACGGCACCTTGAACTGCGGCTATGGTCGGAATTTCGAGACGGTCAAGACGGCGGAATATACCATGAAAAGCCTCGATCATATG
>DAOVTG010000266.1 GCA_030633185.1 Deltaproteobacteria bacterium | reverse complement strand
TTCATCAGATTTGTTGGCATTGCTGCGGCGGCCACTTTTGTTGGTCTGCTCGACATCCCGCCCGGGAACATTACTGTTCATTCCGGGAACCCCGCCGCCGCCGGCATCCTGATCCTCGGTTTTTTCATTGAGGCGATGTTCGCTGCGGATTGCAACCTGATCGGGGTCGAAGAGCTCTTCGGTTTTTTCGACTTTGTTAAAATCAAGCTCAGCCGAAACCCGAACGACAACCTTTTGTCGGCCGACAACCCTTTCCAGCATTGATTGCAGGCGTTCTTCGAGGCTGCTTTCGTACTGGCGCCGGAAATTCATTTCATTGACCGACATCTGGCCCCGGCCGGGTCGTTTGCCCAGACCTTTTGAGAGGGTCGTGCCGAAAGTGTCAAGGATGGTGATTTTCTCCTGGTTGAGTCCGGCGACACTGCCGGCCACCAGAGACATGATTCCTTCGACTTGGTCGGGCCGCAGGTGGGCACCGGTACGCAGTTTAAGAATTACCGAGCAGGTTGTATCTTGTTGATCCTTGCTGAATAGGCTCTTTTTCGGCATAACCAGATGTACTCTGGCGGATTCGATCTGTTTAATTTCACTAATGGTTCTTGCGAGTTCTCCCTGCAGGGCTCGTTGAAAGTTGATATTCTGGACAAATTCAGTGACCCCGAGATTGGTCTTGTCGAAGATCTCAAAACCGATGCCGTCCCGCATGATCTGACTGCCGGCCAATTTGAGGCGAACTTCGTAAACATCATCTCTGGCAACCTTGATGGTTCGGCCCGAGTCAGCCAGCCGGTAGGGGATGTGGCTGCGTTGCAGATAGTCAACCACCTCTGCCGCATCCTCTGAAGAGAGGTTGTAGTAGAGTGGTGCATAAGCGATTGAGAGTGAAACAGCGACGGCCGTGACCAGGCCGATGAGCAGAACTGCTGAGCCTCCTAAAAGCCCGATTTTCTGTGACGGATTACGGGATTTAAACCAAGCTAACAGGGATTTTAAACGTTCCATGGGATTTTCCTTGAATGATAATTACTGACGACTGATCACTGAGCGCTGGACTAGGAGGCTGCCCGAGAAAAGAAATTTTTCTCAGACAGATTCCTAGACCGGCATCTTGATAATCTCTTCATAAACTTTCATGACCTTGTTGCGAACCTGGGCCAGGAGCTGCATTGAGAGATCAGCCCGCTGCAGGGCGACCACGGCACCCAAAGTATCTTGGGATTGTCCGCTGGTGACGGCTGTAATCTTTTGATCAGCTTGCTGTTGCAGGTTATTGACCTGTTGCAGGGCCTGGGTCAAGGTGTTGGCGAAATTGTTTGTCGGATTCTCGCTTGCCAGTGGTGAAACAGCTTGGGTCTCTTGCGACAGTCGTCGGAGTTCATGAAGATGGCCAGCAAACGGGTTGCCGGTGGCGTTCGTTATTGTCATATCTCCTACAGCCTCCTGATATCTAGTTGTTGTTCGGGTTGATATTCCAGATCACTATTTTAATAGATCTATGGTCTTGTCGGCCATCTCTTTGGCATTTTTCATGATCGTCGCATTGGCCTCGTAGCTGCGGGTGGCCGAGAGCATGTTGACCATCTCCTCAAAGGTGTTGATGTTGGGATAGGCGACGTAGCCATCAGTGTCAGCATCGGGGTGGTCGGGCTGGTATTTCATGACCGGGGGTGAGGGGTCGGTGATGACCTCAACTACCTGGACGGACATGGTGTGTAAGTTTGAGTTGGTTGGGCCGCCCACGGTTTTTTCGTTGGGTGCCGGTGGGGTTGCCTGAAAAACAACATCCCGGCGGCGGTAGGGGCCTCCTTCCGGGGTTCTAGTGGTGTTTTGGTTGGCCAAGTTACTGGCAATAACATTGAGTCTGAAGCGTTGGGCTGACATGCCGCCCGCGCTGATTTGTACCATGCCGTCAAAACCCATGTTTATTTACCTCCCTCAATAATGGCGTTTTTAAGGATCGACATTTTGCTTTTAAGCATCTGCAGGGCCCGGGCGTAAGCGCCATTGTTGATGGCTTGATCGGCCATCTCTTGGTCAAGGTTAACCGAGTTGCCGTCAAGGCCGCCCAGGGAGTTCTCCTTGATCGTGACGCAGCCCCGTATAGAATTGATACTACTCCGGTGCCCAAGATGGTTGACATGAGTTGTGGTCATTGTCGGCAAGTTCGTCGAGATTCCGGAAGCTTTTTGCAACTGATCAGCAAACTCAAAATTTTTGGCCCTGTAGCCGGGGGTGTCGAGATTGGCGATATTGCCAGCGATGACTTCGGCCTTTTGTGAACGAAGCTGTGCGGTTTTGACCAGTAAATTACTGGTGTTGTCAAAAAGACTGTTGATTGTCATGGATTTGACACTCCATCTAATGATCTGACTATCTTAAATGCTTGCTGATGATCTGCGTACATATGTGTTAGCAAACGTTTTCTTGCCTTGAAGTTGATTTTAGATCTTCCTGCAGGGGGAAGGTATGCAACCTGTGTGCCATTTGCGGTTTGCTTGCCGGTGAGATCTTATAGGCCGGACTGTCGGCAATAATTTCCCGGCTGGCCCAAGTTTTCCTCGGCCTTTGGTTTGGCCGCATAATCGCCAGTTGGCAGCCTTATAACAAGTGTCGGTAAACCTCTTTGTTTCAACATCTGAAAATATCCAGTTAACCGATTTCGAAATTGATAACAACAGTAAAGTCAAGGAATGCCCGGCGAAAGAAGGTAAAAAATTCTTTTGCCTTAGATTGGATGACAAGGAACTCCGTTTGGCGATTAGAAGGAAACTCGAAAAAAGTGATCTTTTCAAAAATCACTATCGACTCCGATCCGGGATTGAAGCGACAAATTCTGAATACGATCGTCTAACGGGGGTTAAGCACCTCAGGGTTCGAGGTTTTAAGGCAGTTCGTTTCGGTGCGACGATAAAAGCTCTCGGAATCAACTGTTGAAAGCTCTCAAATATCCTGAGATCAGTTATCGTAAATTTTGTGATGACGAATATTTGAGCTTAGATCGACAGGAAAACCGAGTTTTTATCGGCTTGCCTCTACATGAAAATACAACCATAGACCATACTCAGCTCAGTAGATTTAGAACCAACATGACGTTTAAGCAACAAATCAACCTTCTTATATATTTTCTTCACCATTTTTACAAATCAGATCTACTCGGAGATTGCACCCTCTGCGCTGTTG
>DAOVTG010000135.1 GCA_030633185.1 Deltaproteobacteria bacterium | reverse complement strand
TTCTCAATAGCTTCATACAACAAGTCACCTCCAAGATGACCCATGAAACAACGAGAACAGATTTTTATAAAGAGAAGAATGTAGTGAAGAAAAGAAAGAAGAAGACAGTTTCAGGACGTCGGTGATGATCAACGCTCCGTTCAGGCAGGTATGCTAAATATTATATGTTCACTTTGTCGAGCAATCAAGAGGTCACTATTGACCTGCAATCATCAACTGATACCTACTTGTTTTTGCTCAATGGCTCTGGGCAAGATGGCAATATTCTTGAATACGATGACGATGGTGGAAGTGGTTACAATTCACAAATTATTCGCACCTTATCGTCCGGCACTTACACTGTTGAAGCTACGACCTATTCATCTGGCAACAATCATGCAAATCGCACTACTTGATATATCGTGGTGAAGTTAGGTGGTCCAACAAATGGACCCCTGAACAAATTGCCATGGGTCGCCTTGGAGAGGAAGAACGCCGACGTCTCTACTATGATATCCGTGACCAGGTTGTGACAGCCACAACTTCCGTTTAACCTGAACAACGAAAAAACAAGAAAAGCCCGGTGAATATCGCCGGGCTTTTCTTGTTGGAAGTTATTTCTTTCTTATCGCCTCCAGCACTCTTTCACACGTAAATGGAATCTCGGTTAATCTTATGCCGATGGCATCGTTAATGGCGTTGGCAATGGCCGGGGCGACCGGGATGATGCCGACTTCGCCGATGCCTTTGGCACCGAAGGGGCCATGCGGGTCTTGGGTTTCGATCAGGGCGATCTCCATGGGGAAGGTATCCATCATAGTTGGGATTTTGTAGTCTAAGAGATCGGGATTCAGGATTTTACCTTTATCCAGGAGCATCTCTTCCATCAGGGCATAGCCAACGCCCTGGATGACGCCGCCGTAGATCTGGCCTTCGACCAGCATCGGGTTGATCGCTTTGCCGATATCGTGAGCGGCGACAAAGCGGATAATTTCAACCTGACCGGTCTCCGGGTCGACCTCGACTTCAACTCCGTGGGCGGCGAAAACGTAGGTTTCCGAGATGTTGCCCTTCGACGTCTTCGAATTCATCATTTCGGTTTCGGGCTCATAGAAAGTATGGGTAATGACCATCTCGCCTTTACCATCGCTGCGGTAGTGGGAATGGCGCAGGAGGACTTCGATGGTGGTCGAGTACTCAGTCCGTTCGGGATGTGCCTTGAGGAATACTCTGCGGTTGTTGATTGTAAAGTTTGCAGCATTATCCAGAAGCGGGAGGAGGTCGTCTGTGAAATTTTCATTCTTGCGGTTTTGCCTAAGCACCTCTTCTTTCATGTGGTTTGCGGCAAATTGTAGAATTTTATCCTTCGCGTCACTGGCGCAGCGGATTGCGGCTTTACAGGAGAGAAACATCTGGCGGCTGGCGTGGGTACCGACATCCCAGGGGCAGATTGCAGTATCGTGACGGATAACCGTGATATCGTCAGGTAAAATGCCGAGAATTTCAGCGACGGTCTGGGCGATCGAGGTTTCAGAGCCTTGACCGATTTCAACCGCACCGGTCATAATTGAGACCTTGCCGAAATCGTCCATCTTTAAAATCATGCCGTGGCCGTCCGATTTATAGATCCGGGCGCCGCCGCCGACGTGCACCAAAGTGGCGACACCCAGGCCTCGATTTTTCCGGCGGGGCTTTTCCCAATCCAGTTTCTCTTTGACCGTCTCAATGCACTCCGTAAGGCCGCAGGATGAGATTTTGAGGCCCATCGGCGTGGTTTCATTGGGTTGGTTGGCGTTTATGAGACGCATTTCGAGGGGATCGATGCCCGCTTTTACGGAAAGATCATCCATTGAACTTTCGATGGCAAAGGTGGCTTGCGGATTGCCATAGCCGCGAAAAGCCTGGCTAAAAATATTATTAGTATAGACACACGTGGCCGTAAAATCGACCGCCGGAACCCGATAGAGCGAGGTCATCGGGACATACATTACCGAAGGCACGGTCGCCCCCCAGGAGGTGTAGGCGCCGTTATCGAGGATCGCTTCGGCCTCTCGAAACGTGAGTTTGCCGTTCTCATCACAACCCTGGGTGATCTTGATGATCGACGGCTGGCGCGGGGCCATGCCGACAAACTCCTCCTCCCGGTCAAACATAATCTTAACCGCCCGGCCCGCCATGAAGGCTAAGAGCACGGCGATGTATTCATAGCAGTGGGTATCAAGTTTATTGCCGAAAGCGCCGCCGATAGTCGGCGAGATCACCCGGGTGTTTTTGTGTTTCAGACCCAGGGCGTTAAGAAGTTTGTTGAGGTCATTTTGCACCAGAAAGGGGATCTGGGTCGGCATATTGACTTTAAGGTTCTGTTTATAGTCGAATTCAGCAATTATACCGGTGGTGCCCATGCAACAGTGATGAGCCCAGCCGGTTTTATAGGTACCGGAGACGATATGTTTTGATCTCTTTTTCTGGTACTCGAGATCACCGTCGCTGATCTGCCAGCGAACCGGCAGGGTATTTTTTTTGATCGGGTTACCGCGAAAATCGGTCTCGTGGATCAGGGGAGCATCCGCTTTGGCGGCCTCTATCGGGTCAAAGACGCCGGGGAGCGGTTCATATTCGACTTCGATAAGTTTGCAGGCTGCGGCCGCGATTCCCGGAGAGGTGGCGGCAACGGCGGCGACCTCATCGCGAAATTGTCTGACTTTATCATCCTTGATCGGCGGGTTGTCCTGGATAAAACCGATGCGAAAATCCTTGGCCGGGTTGGTATCTCGTGTTAAAACCGCTTTTACTCCGGAAAGTTTTTCGGCTTTGCTGATATCGATATTTTTTATAATGGCGTGAGCGTGTTCACTACGTTTGATCTTGCCGTAGAGCATATTCGGAACGTGAAGATCATTGATGTAGGTGGCTTGAGCGTTGATTTTCTCGGGAGCGTCCATTTTCGGCAGCCGTTTGCCGATGTGATTTAGGGTCTGCATGATACTCTTATTGCTCCTTTGCCGCCGCCTTTACTGCATCGATAATCTGAAAATAGCCGGTACAACGACAAAGATTCCCCGCCAATGCCCGTTTGATCTCCGCCTCGGTTACGATTTCAGCTACAGTTTTTGGGTTGGTTTGCTTCTCGTCGAGAAAGGCTTTGGCCGACATCAACATTCCCGGCGTACAGAAGCCGCATTGGGAAGCACCGTTATCGAGGAAGGCCTGTTGCAGGGGGTGAAATTTTCCGGCATTTTGGAGGCCTTCGACAGTTTCAACCATCTGACCCTCGACCTCCAGAGCCGGAAAGAGGCAACTGTTGATATTTAAACCGTTAACCAGCACCGTACAAGCCCCGCATTCACCCATACCGCAGCCCTCCCGGGCACCGAGCAGGTTGAAGTTTTCCCGCAGAATATCGAGGAGCATCTCGTGTTCCTCGATCCAGGTTTCGACTTGGTCGCCGTTTAGGGTGAAGGTGAGTTTTGTCATATCAGTTAAACCTCTTTTTGGGGGTGTGAATTCGACACAAAGTTACAGAGGATAATGTTGAACTTCGCTTCGCCCTGCTTCGCAAGGGGACAGAGCTCAGCCCGCATTGGGGCCAAAGGCCCCGCGCTGGAGGTCTGTCCCCGCATTTCGGCAGTTTGGACAAAAGCTTCAATGTCTGTGGCTAACTGAAATCAAAGGTTGCTTCTTTCTTTTGCGAGTATTGAGGCGCGTTTTATGTAGGCTTTGACGACTTCGATTTTGTGCCAGGCTTTACCTCGGAAGTCGTCGATTGGGGAGATTTCAGTGGCGGCGATCTCACCGGCTTGGATAAGGTTTGCTTCGGTGAGGCTTTTTCCTCTTAAAAATGCTTCCGTCTTTACGGCCCGGATTGAAGTCGGGGCGACTGTGGCCAGGGCAATTTTTATATCCTGGCAGATATCTTTTTCAATTAAGAGCTGAACAGCGACGCCGACGTTGGCGAGATCCATGGCTTTGCGTTTCATGAATTTAAGATAGGCCGAGCCCGAACCGATTGCCGGAATTTCAAGGATAAATCCTTTGACCAGTTCGTTTTTATTAAGGTGAACCCGTTTCGGCCCTTTAAAGAAATTGCTCAGGGGAACAATTCTTTCCTCAAATTGCGAGTTGATGACAATAACCTTGGCGTCATAGATGAGGAGAGGGGCTGCGGTATCGGCACCGGGCGAGGCATTGACTATATTACCGCCTAAGGTCGCAACATTTCTGATCTGAACCGAGGCCATATTGCTGACCGCATCATAGAGAGCGGGGCAATATTTTTGGATAAGTTCAGATTTTTCGATTTCGCGAATGGTGGTGCCACTGCCGATGATTATCCGGCTTCCGGTTTTATCGATCCCTTTAAGTTCGGGAATGGAGCGGAGCGAGATCAGCTGATCGGGAGCGATGATATTTTTCTTTAAGAGGAGAAAAATATCACTACCGCCAGCGACAAAGAGAGAGTTTTCAGGGAAGTTACTTTTTGCGTTGAAGGCTTCTTTAAGAGAGCTCGGTCGTTGGTAATTGAAATGGTTCATGGAGTTTCCTGTTAATAATCTTCGAGAAAGTCTAGAATTTTGCTTCGCCCACTTCGAGGACGGATACCCCAAGGGTACTTCCTCGCTTTGCTCAGGCGCAAGCTCAGCCCGTTTTGGGCTCTTGTGCCCTCCAAGGTAAAAGCCCTCGCTGGAGGTCTGTCCCCGCATCGAGAAAACGCGAACGCCGAATATTTACCTATTTTCACCTTTCACCCTTCACACTTCACATCATATCTCCCGATTATCAAATATCCGTTTGGTTTTACGTTCGCTGCGGGGTAATTCGTTGTAGTCGATAATCTCAATGATGGGTGTAACCATTATTTTTTGCCGCACTTGATCGTAAATCCATTTGCCGCTTGTTTCATCTGCGAGCTTATCTGCAAGCTCTGCCCGTTCAACCTTGACCGTCATGTACTCTTTGCCGTCGTCCCGACGTTCGAGGATGATCTGATATTCGCTGCCAACGCCGCCGCATTTTGAGAGAATCATATCAATCTCACTAGGGTAGACATTGACCCCGCGGATGACGAACATATCGTCACTACGGCCTAAAATCGGGGCGTGGCGGGGAAGAAAACAACCACAAGAGCAAGGTTCTTCGATGAACCGGGTCAAATCGCGGGAACGGTAACGGATTAAGGGGGCGGCCTCTTTGCTTAAGGTCGTGTAGACCATCTCGCCGACCTCGCCGGGAGGCACTGGTTCCAGAGTCTCGGGGTCGAGAATCTCAAGAATGTAATAGTCGGCCCAGTAGTGGATATTTTCGCTTTCAGAGCAGCTGAGCCCGGTTCCCGGGCCGTAAAGTTCGGTAAGCCCCGGAATATCGTAGTACTCTTCAACCCCTAAAAGCTCCATGATTTTGGTTCGCATGGCCGGGCTCGTGCGTTCAGAGCCGGCGATAATCTTTTTCAGGTTGAGCTTGTCTTTAAGACCGCGTTTTTTTACCTCCTGGGCGACTAAAAGTGCCATTGAGGCGGTACAGCAGAGGACGGTGGTACCGAAGTCCTCTAAAAACGTCATCTGCATCTCAAGATTTCCCGGGCCGGAAGGAATCGCCATTGCGCCGAAACGTTCGCAGCCCAGTTGAAAACCGGCACCCGCCGTCCAGACCCCATAACCAACACAGATCTGAACCTTGTCGTTGCGGGTTAGGTTGGCCATCTCGTAACAACGGCTGAACATATCGAGCCAGTCATCAATATCTTTCTGCGTATAACAAACTATTTTCCGCTTACCCGTCGTCCCTGAAGAGGCGTGAATCCTGACGATATTTTCATGGGCGACCGAGAGCATCGGGTATGGGTAGCCATCGCGAAAGTCATCCGCAGTCGTAAAGGGTAAGCGTTTAAGGTCGTCAAGCGTTTTGATATCTCCCGGCGCTACGCCAGCTTTCTTAAAACTCTCTTTGAAGAAAGGGGAGTTATTGAAGGCGTGGTTGACCGTCCACTTAAGACCTTTGAGCTGATACTCCTTGAGAGCCTCACGACTCTCCACTTTGGGCGGAAATCTTAACAACATCGATGATCGCTCCTTGTTTTTTATTACGACCTGATTTTAAGTTACAGAGGATAGCGGCGAACATTGCTTCGCCCTCATAAATGGGGTCACATCTTGACAATGGCTATTGGCAACTTTTCGGCTTATCCGATTATCTCGATACGCCATAGTCAAGAAATGACCCCGCCCGAGATTGAGTGAAATTCTTGTCGCGGTTTTTGTTCAACCCGTCTCGACGGGGATCACATTGTGACCATTTTGAATTAATTTCCACTCCGCAGTCGGACAGTCTCTTCCTGGTCTATCTCCATTGTTTGCGGATCTACTTTGACTCCGTAATCGGTTTGGGCCTGTTCTGGAGAAACTACACTATTTCTGACATCACGAAGAACCTTTGCCGCCGGGCGTAAAGAGGGGTCGCCGTAACCGCCGCCGCCACCGGCCTGCTGAAAAAAGATAGTTCCCCGCTCAACCCCTTCAATCAGATCTTTGGTTGTGGTGTCATAGACGGTTTTGTCAGGATAGATCAGTTTGATCGTATTCAAGGTGCCGGATTTACCGCCATGCGCCCCGAAGGCGGGCTCCTGATCACCATCGCCAAACGTAACCACCCGCGTATTATCGCTGCCGATGGCAAACTTGGTTTCAACCCCCAACCCGCCGCGCCATTGACCGGCACCGGCGGAATCTCTGATATATTCATGTTTGAGTAAAAGATGAGGAGTCTGCTGCTCAAACATCTCATAATCCTGGTCTAAAATACCGCCGGAAGCGTCAATCATACCGATATGATCGTAACCATCACACCCCTTAATCGCCCCGGAACCACCTTTTAAGCCCATAAAACCGATATCGACATAGGGTTGATTTTTACGAGGATCGAT
>DAOVTG010000119.1 GCA_030633185.1 Deltaproteobacteria bacterium | reverse complement strand
TTTTGAACAGGTTAAACATTTTCGCCGGGTTCTGACCGGTGAAGAGAGTCGCTATAATCCCTTTCAAATTAAGTAGTTTTCGAATGACTTGTGCTTTAATCGAACAGTTCACTATGCGATCCAATGTCAACAAGCTTCAGTAGGGCATCATCCATTTTATAGATCAGAAGTAAATCGGGTTTTATATGACACTCTCGGAAACTCGCATACTCTCCTTTGAGTGCATGGTCTCGATACCTCTTTTCCAGTTCCATGTTATGTAAAAGTTTATACACCACATCTATAAAAGCTTGGTCTTGGCTATTGGTCAGTTGTAAGTTTTTATAGGATCTTTTGAACACATTTGTTTTAAATAGTCTATATTTCATCACGTTAAGTCTTGCATCAAATCGTCAGCCGTCTCATGAAATAACCCTCTGTTTTCATCCGCCTCTAACATGGCCGCTTTCAAACGTTGTGAAGGAAGTTTAATCTCAAACGGCATTCCTCCTTCAAGTCTTACTTTGTTCAAAAAAATGTTGATGGCATCCGATAATGTCAGATTGTACTCTTCAAATATTTCTTTCGCACGATTCCATGCTACCGGATCGACTTTAATAGATGTTTGCTTTCTAGCTTTCATGATTATTCATCCTCCCTTTTCTTCTATCATAATTCAAACGAAGTGTAATGTCAACGGGGGTTGTGCAAAGGCAAAAAAAGGCAACTGAAGGATATTTGGCATCATGATCTATCTTGTCTGTTACGATATTTCCCAGCCTAAACGTTTGCGGCTGACGGCTAAAATTCTGGAGGATTTTGGTTTAAGGGTGCAGAAATCATTCTTTCAATGTGAGATGGAGCAAAAACGGATGGAGCGTATGCGTGATCAGGTGTTGGCTGTGGTCGATAGTGAAAAAGACTATTTCTTTATCTATCCCCTGTGTGAAGATTGCAGCCGCAAAGCCTTGACCGATGGCACTGGTACGTTGATAAAACTGTTGGCTTTCGAGATTTTGTGATGATGAAACACTGGTTGGTTATTTATGATATCCGCGACCCTAAACGTCTGCAGAAGGTCGCAAAAAAGATGGAAAGTTACGGTTTCCGGGTGCAGAAATCGGTCTTTGAGGTTGAGGCGACGGAGGTTGTTATCGCCCGTTTACGTCAGGCGGTCAGGTGGATTATTGAAGATGAAGATTTTGTCGTCTATTTTGATCTTTGTCAACGCTGTTGGCAGAAAAAGATGAAGTATGGGCCGGGTGAGTTCTGCGATCTGGACGAGAAGGAGTTTTATCTGCTTTGAAGAATATTTTGGTCTGTACGCTGGGGGCGAGTTGGGCGGTAATTCCCGAGGTTCTGGCTTTTGTTGATCCCGATTTTCTGCCGCTTTATGTGAAACATCCGCAACGCGAACGGCTGCAGGCTTTGGTTCGGGAGCAGGGTTTGCAGGTTCCAGATGAGGTTTGGGTGGTGACCACTGAGGGGGAGAAGACGGTTAAAAGTCTTGACTCCTTGGCCAAATGGTGGGGTCTGCTTGGCGATGTCCGGCCTTTGCGAGTTTGGCAAGCGGCTGGCACTAATGAGTTGGCGGGTGAAGATGAGTGCCGCCGGATTCGGGAGTTGACATTGCGGGTCGTGCTGAAAGCGCAGGAGTTGACCGGAAATTCGGGTCAGGTTTTGCTTTCTCTGGCCGGTGGACGTAAAACTATGAGTGCCGACTTGCAGTGGGCGGGCACTGTTTTTGGTTGTGATGCGTTACTCCATGTTGTTGATAACGGTGATTTGCCGCCGCAGCTTTTTCGGCCGACGGCGGAATTTATGACCAAGGCTTTGCCCGAAGAAGTTTTGTCTCCGGCAGTAGAGGCCAAGAACTTGCCTGAACGGATTATGCCCTGTGTTTCTGTGGTGATGCCGCTTTTTGTCGGGCGCGGTTATCGCAGCGATTTATTGGATGTTGATTGGCAGGAGCAGGGGCCGGTAACCGGGGTTCGTTTTCCTTTGCCGTTGGCTCCTGAGATTAATGCCGGAAATTCGGGGCTCAATTTTACGAGTTGCCGCTGGCGGGCGGAAGCCGGGGCGGCAAGTTTAGCGGTAGAGATAAATGAGCGTGAGAAAGAGGGCCAACAGCTTCTGGGCAACTATCTGGCGACGGTCAGCCAAGATGAGCGTCATGAAAATTGGCGTAGTCTCTATCGGCTGGCTCCCAGAATTATTGAGTTTTTACGCGAAACTCCATTGACCGAGGCGCATCGAGGTTGGTTGCAGCGTTTGCCGAAGGCCGAACTCCATTGTCATCTGGGTGGAATTCTTGATCTTGCGGCCCAGAAACGGGTGGGGGCGGCGGTCTGGCAGGCGTTGTCTGAGGATGAAAAAAAAGCGGCACTGGTTCGAGTAGCCGGGCTTTTGCAAGAGAAAGAGTGGCCCTGGGAGTGGCCGGAGTTGCTTAAAACAGGTGATCGAAGCGCTAATTGTGCGGCGTTGCTGGTTAATCTTTCGGAGGAGGTTTTAGAGGAGCATCTTTTTGCTGCCACCCGGCCGCGTTTTGCTCTTCGCACCGAACATGAACATGGTTTTGCCGCTTACGAGAGGCCCGGCGAGTTGACCGGATCAGCGATTTTAGGGCATGTTGCGGCGATAGCGCAATATGCTCGCGAAGTTTATGACTATGTAAAAAGAGAGCGGCTGCTCTATTGTGAACTGCGGGGCAGCCCGCTGAAATATCTGAGTGGTGATGGTTTACAATTTTTACAGCTTTTTTTTCGGGCTCTGAAACAACTGGAACGGAGTGCCCGGAAAGAGGGAGACAACTCTTGGTTGCCGCGAATCACCTTTGTGATTATTACTAATCGTCGTGATGTCGAAAAAGGGTCTGATCAGTTAGGCTTGGCGGCGGAGTTGGCACTTGCGGCGCGTGCAGATGAGGAGCTTAAGGATTTTGTCGTGGGTTTGGATCTGGCTGGAGATGAAGAGGTCGGCGAACTGAAAAATATTGCCGAATCACTGGAGGAGGCTTTTGCACATTGCCTGCCGACCACGATTCACGCTGGAGAGGGTGAAGAAGAGGCTCTGGCGGAAAAAGTTTGGCAGGCGGCTTATCATCTTCATGCCGATCGTATCGGTCATGGATTAACATTGGTCGAAGCTCCCGAACTTGCGGCCCGTTTTCGTAATCGTAACATCTGTTTAGAACTTTGTCCGACCAGTAATTTAGAGGTTGTCGGTTTTCACGATCCTCGGTTGGGGAGTCCGGGCTTTAGTAGGAAAAACATTTATCCGTTAAAAAAATTATGGGAGATGGGTTTGCCCTTAACCCTTTGCACCGATAATCCGGGTATCAGCAAAACCACACTGACCAATGAGTATCTGACGGCTTCCCGGCTGATCGATGGTCTTACCTTATGGGATGCGTTGGCGATGATCAAACAGTCATTTTCCCACTCTTTTTTGCCAGCTAATGAAAGAGAAGCCTTGATGAAAAAAGCTGATAAAATTATCTATCAGATAGCGGTTGAGGAATTCAGTTTATAATTTTTGAGAGAGATGGATGAAGAGATGCGACAATGGAAGTCTATTCCGGGGACACCTTACTTAATTATTGCCAGCCAACCTTTGCGTTGGTTACTAATAATTAAGTAAGGTGTCCCCGGAATTTTTCCCCGGAATTTTCGAACATATTATTTGTGCTTTTGTCGATTCGCTTCTCCATGGCGGTTACGTAGTCGGGTTTTGTTTTATCCTTCCATTGCGGGTAACCGCCTCGTCCTACGTAGAGAAGCAATTCTTGAAAGGTGTTTCGGTCGAAAGTGTAGTGTCCGATACGGACGTATCGGTTCTCTTGGCGGATAAAGGGGATTATTGAAATTTTGGCGTAGGGGGCAATCATGGTTCTAAAGATGCTTTGGGTCTTGAATCCCTTTGGATTTTGTTTGAAATGCTCGGGGTTTTCAGGGAAGGGGAATTTGCGGTAGGTTTCCCCGATAAAGCCGGTGTGTCGAACCCCGTGGATGGCCCCCATCAAGTCCCCCACATTCTCTGGGTTGGTAATTTCATAGATTTCAAATTCCCCATTGGGGTTCCATGTTTCGTGATCCGCGCAGGAGGAAACATAGGCGCAGAAAGAGTCCGCAAAGAAAAAGTACTGCTGAAGCAGAAGCATGTCGGATTCTATGTTAAAGAAACCGAAGGCGACTGTACCATGATGTAGAGTTTGGAAAGACAGTGGCATGGCATTTACCCAATATAGTCAGGCACTATTTAACCGATATCAGCATGATAGCGTTGCAGGCTCTTAACCTCGCCATGGCCTTTGCGGGTCGCGGCGATGCCTTTGGCGGCGGCGATGGCGGCCGCCATGGTTGTGATATAGGGAACCTTATACTTGATGGCCGTTTTACGGATATAGGAGTCATCGACCGTGCTCAGTTTACCGATTGGCGTATTGACTACGAGTTGGACTTCGTTATTGGTGATCGCGTCGACAATATTGGGTCGACCCTCATGGCGTTTGAGAATAAGGTCTGATTTGATGTCGTTATCGGCCAGAAATTGATGGGTTCCTTTGGTCGCTTTAATGGTGAAACCAAGTTCCGAAAAGCGGGTTGCGACTTCAAGGGCTCCCTGGCGGTCACGGGATGATACCGTTAACAGCAAGGTTCCTTCGAGGGGCAGGGTTTGGCCAGCCGCTTCCTGGGCTTTGAAAAAAGCGAGGCCGTAGTTGTCGGCCAGCCCCAGAACTTCCCCGGTCGAGCGCATCTCCGGGCCAAGCAGGGGATCGACTTCGGGGAACATATTAAAAGGGAAAACCGCTTCTTTAACGCCGAAATGGGTTATCGGTCGGCGTTTCAAATTAAGATCTTTCAGCTTTTTGCCGAGCATCACCTCGGTGGCCAATCTTGCCATTGAGATATTACAGATCTTGCTCACCAAGGGGACGGTGCGGCTGGCGCGAGGATTGGCTTCAAGGATATAAACCCGGTCGTCGGCAATTGCGTACTGGATATTCATAAGGCCGACAACTTTCATTTCAATGGCAATTTTTTTGGTATACTCCTCGATTGTGTCGATATGGCGCAGAGGGATATTGATCGGTGGAATAACACAAGCCGAGTCTCCGGAGTGAACCCCGGCCAGCTCGATATGTTCCATGACCGCCGGGACGAAGGCGTCCTCACCGTCGGCGATGGCATCGGCTTCGACTTCAATCGCATTTTCGAGGAATTTATCAACCAGAATCGGCCGTTCCGGGGTGACATCTGTGGCCTTCCCAACATATTCGCGGAGCATCTCCTGGTCGTGAACCACCTCCATGCCGCGGCCGCCGAGAACATAAGAGGGCCGGACGATCAGGGGGTAACCGATTCTTCCGGCGATCTCTAAAGCTTCATCCAGAGTGCTGGCCATGCCCGCTTCCGGCTGCGGAATACCGAGTTTTTTCATCATCTGGTTGAATTGATCACGATCTTCGGCGAGATCGATGGTTTTCGGTGAGGTGCCCAAGATTTTGACCCCGGCCCTTTCGAGCTCGGCCGCCAGGTTGAGCGGTGTTTGGCCGCCAAACTGGCAGACGGCGCCTTCCGGTTTCTCTTTGTCATAGATTGCGAGAACATCTTCGACCGTCAGGGGTTCAAAATAGAGTTTGTCGGAGGTATCATAGTCGGTCGAGACGGTTTCCGGATTGCAGTTGACCATGATGGTTTCATAGCCGGCTTGGCGCAGAGCAAAGGCGGCATGAACACAGCAATAATCAAACTCTATGCCTTGGCCGATACGGTTGGGGCCACCGCCTAAAATCATAATTTTGCGATTTTTGCTGACGGAAACCTTGTCTGGTGCATTATACGTGGAGAAATAGTAGGCCGCATCCTCAACCCCACTAACCGGAACCGGTTCCCAGGCTTCAACAATATTGAGTTCTAACCGTTTTTCACGAATTACGGTTTCCGACAGATCCAGGATTAAAGCCAGATATTTGTCAGCAAAACCATCCTTTTTGGCTTCCTTAAGGAGTTCATCCGGCAGCAGCGAACCTTTAAATTGGAGAATTTTTTCTTCGAGTTGGACAAGCTCTAGCATCTGTTCAAGAAACCAGGCCTTGATATGGGTGAGTTGATGGAGGTTTGCAATGGTTGCCCCTTTGCGCAGGGCTTCATAAATAATGAAGTGACGCTCGCTGCTTGGTTCGTGCAGCATCTCCAGCAGTTCTTCAAGGCTTTTTTGGTTGAAATCCTTGGCAAAACCGAGGCCGTGACGGTCGTTTTCGAGTGAACGAATCGCTTTTTGGAATGACTCTTTGTAGTTTTTGCCGATACTCATGACCTCGCCGACCGCTCGCATCTGGGTGCCGAGGCGATTTTCTACGTCTTTGAATTTCTCAAAGGCCCAACGCGCAAATTTGACGACGACATAATCTCCGTAGGGGCTGTATTTCTCTAAGGTGCCGAGCCGCCAGTAAGGGATTTCGTCCAAGGTCAGGCCGCAGGCGAGCATGGCGGAGATCAAGGCGATCGGAAAGCCGGTGGCTTTAGAGGCCAGAGCCGACGAACGCGAGGTTCGGGGATTGATTTCGATGACCACAACTCTTCCGGTTTTCGGGTCATGCGCGAACTGAACGTTGGTGCCGCCGATAACTTCAATCGCATCAACGATATCGTAAGAGTATCTCTGCAGCCTATCCTGAAGCTCCTTAGAGATCGTCAGCATCGGGGCGGTACAGAAGGAGTCACCGGTATGAACGCCCATGGCGTCGACATTTTCAATAAAACAGACCGTGATTTTCTGGCTTTTGGCGTCGCGGACAACCTCGAGTTCGAGCTCTTCCCATCCCAAAACCGACTCCTCGACCAAAATCTGGCTGACCGGGCTGGCGGCCAGTCCCCGCGCTGCGATGGTCTTAAACTCATCCTTATTGTAGGCAAAACCGCCGCCCGTACCACCCATCGTGTAGGCCGGACGAATAACTACCGGCAGTCCCATCTTTTCAACAATCGCTTCAGCTTCTTTGAGGTTGGTGGCAATTTCACTGTTGGGAACTTCAAGGCCGAGACGGGCCATCGTGTTCTTGAACTCCTGGCGGTCTTCACCGCGTTCAATGGCATCGATATTGACGCCGATGACTTTAACTCCATATTGTTCAAGAACACCTTCCTTAGAAAGGGCAAAAGAGAGGTTTAAAGCGGTCTGGCCGCCGAGATTGGGAAGCAGGGCATCAGGTCGCTCTTTGGCAATAATCTCGGTTATGGTGGCGAGGTTCAAAGGCTCGATATAGGTGACATCGGCAACCGTCGGGTCGGTCATAATTGTGGCCGGATTGGAGTTGACCAGTACAATTTCGTAACCGAGCCCTTTTAAAGCTTTACAGGCCTGGGTGCCGGAGTAGTCAAACTCGCAAGCCTGACCAATAACAATGGGGCCGGAACCGATAATTAGAATTTTGTTGATATCGTCACGTTTGGGCATGAATCTCTCCTGATAAATATGAAAAAATTAATTGTTATAACGGTTGATGCCCTCGTAAAAAGTCACGGGATGGCTAAGTAAAAATTTCGATATACAAGATGTTGTGGTTTTTCAGGCGCGAGACCATACATGTAGTATGTCGAGTGCCTGAAAAACCACAACAGCGCAGTAGATCGGACTTTT
>DAOVTG010000227.1 GCA_030633185.1 Deltaproteobacteria bacterium | reverse complement strand
TCTTAAAATTTTGAAAGGTAAATCCGGCATGGTAGAGGGAGTCATGAAGCGTAGCGCGACACTGCATAAACTTTCCCAAAAAGAACGTGAGCCGGTTGATAAATGTGCCCGTTATTTCTTCAACAAAAAACCGTATCTTCGATATGATCACTATTTGGCAAAGGGGCTTCCAATTGCAACCGGTGTAATTGAAGGTGCCTGCCGACATCTGGTGAAAGATCGCATGGATCTTACCGGTGCTCGTTGGAGTTTAGCTGGTGCCGAAGCTGTATTGCTGTTGCGGGCTTTACGATCCAGCCACGATTTTGATGAATACTGGATATATTATGAACAATGCGAATACGAACGAAACCATAAATTACTCTACTAAGGATAGCGTCGTTCCAGTCGCCAGAAATACCCAACTTTCACGACAAGTGTAGTTGAGAATAGTCAAATAGATAAGTTTTTTACAGTGATATAGACCTAGGTACGGGTCGTTCTAAAAGAGCCGCACCCAAATGATTTTATATACATTTTTCATCATTTTCTGATATAGAGCCCGACCAGTTACAATCAATCATTTTTCCTGCATATTTTAAAACTTAGAGAAAGGAAACTACATTATGCAACCAGAAAAAAAACCTCTACGTCCCTACTTCTCTTCCGGGCCATGCGCAAAACGTCCCGGTTATGATGTCAGTAAACTCCAGGTAGAGACTCTCGGCCGCTCCCACCGTAGCGCTGTGGGCAAAAAAGCCTTGAGTGACGCTATCGAGCAAACCAAAGCTATCCTTAAGATTCCGGCCGATTATAGAGTGGGCATCGTGCCAGCTTCCGATACAGGAGCCATGGAGATGGCGATGTGGTCCATGCTGGGTGAGCGTGCCGTTGATGTTTTCGCTTGGGAATCATTCGGCAGCGGATGGCTGTCTGATATAAAAAATCAGCTGAAACTTGACGTCACCGCCCATACTGCAGATTATGGTCAACTGCCGGATTTAAGCCAGGCCGATCAAAAAAAAGACATCGTCTTTACCTGGAACGGCACCACCTCCGGCGTCAAGGTTCCCGATGGAAACTGGATCAGCGACAGTCGTGAGGGCTTAACTTTCTGCGATGCAACCTCAGCTGTTTTCGCTATGCCGATGTCTTGGGAAAAACTTGATGTGACCACATTCAGCTGGCAAAAAGTCCTTGGCGGTGAAGGCGGCCATGGGGTGCTTATCTTAAGCCCGAGGGCGGTCGCCCGCCTCGAATCCTACACCCCAAGCTGGCCGCTGCCCAAAATTTTCCGGATGACCAAAGGCGGCAAACTGATAGACGGCATCTTTACCGGCGCAACCATTAACACCCCTTCCATGCTGGCCGTGGCCGACTATCTTGATGCCCTGAACTGGATCAAGGAGATCGGCGGATTGGAAGCTTCCATCAAAAAAAGTGAAAGTAACTTGGCTGTAATCAGTGATTTTGTGGCCGCCAACGAGTGGATCAACTTCCTGGCCAAAGAAGAAAAGGAACGTTCAAATACCAGTGTCTGCCTGATTCTTGATCTGGCAGCCGACAAGATAAAAGCGCTGATCAAACTACTTGCCGATGAGAATGTAGCTCTGGATATCGGCGCTTACCGCGATGCGCCTTCAGGTCTGCGTATCTGGTGTGGCGCAACCGTAGAAAAGAGCGATCTTGAAGCATTGATGCCCTGGCTTAAGTGGGCCTACAATCAGGTTAATAGATTTATTACAAGTTCACCAACTCCTGACAGGCTCGGGCGATCTCCGGAAATTCATCGGTAAAAATGGTGCGCGGATCAAAAACCAGCCAGTCATCAACAATTCGAACCACTATCGGAAAAGGTCGGCTGCGCAGATATTTTTCGAGTAGAGCCGAACTTTGACCCGCAACCCGCAAATTGAGACAAAAAGTCGGCAGCTCCACCATCGGCATGGTGCCGCCGCCTGCCCGCGAGGTGCTCGATTCAATTTTAAGCTCTAACCTGGTATCCGCCTGACAATGACGAACTATGGCCCGGCGCAGGTTCTGGGCCCGTTTTTTCAACTCGGCTTCGGTCATGGTCAACATCTTTAGAGTCGGAATCTTCTCGACTGCGGTAAGCGGATCAAGAAAACATTTCAAGACCGCCTCAAGACCGGCCAGGGTCATCTTATCGATTCGTAAAGCCCGATTTAAGGGATGTTTCTTTAATTTCTCAACCAAATCCCTGCGACCAACCACGATTCCGGCCTGGGGCCCGCCCAGCAATTTATCGCCACTGAAGGTGACCAGATCAACCCCGCTCGCCATGACCTCACGCACCGTCGGTTCACCGGGCAAACCATAGGCTTTAAGATCAAGAAGATTACCACTACCCAGATCTTCAACTACAGAAATACCGTGTTTTCGACCCAGAGCCACCAGTTCCCGAACCTCCGGCTGCCCCGTAAACCCCATCAACCTGTAATTGCTGGTATGAACTTTAAGCAAGATTGCGGTCTCTTCATTGATTGCCGCTTCATAATCTTTAAGGTGAGTCCGATTAGTCGCCCCCACCTCGCGCAAAAGCGCCCCTCCCTGCACGACAATTTCCGGAATTCTGAAAGCGCCGCCGATCTCGACCAGCTCACCCCTGGAAACCACCACTTCGCGACCGTCGGCCAGGGCCGAGAGGGCCAGCAAGACAGCTCCGGCATTATTATTAACGACCATCGCCGCCTCGGCACCACTCAAACGACAAAGCAAAGCCTCGACGTTGACATAGCGAATACTGCGGGAACCGGTCTCAAGATCGTACTCCAGGTTGGAGTAGCGTCCGGAAACGGCAGCGATTTGTTCGACGGCGGCAGCGGCCAACGGTGAACGCCCGAGATTGGTATGGATAACCACCCCCGTCGCATTAATCACCGGTTTGAGATTAGCTGCCAAAAACTCTTCCAAGGCAGTCTCGACGGCGGACCAAAAGGTCTCGGCCGAAAAAAGCTCTTTTACTTGCAGGCTCTCCCCTACAACTCGATCTTTAATGGTTTTAAGCTGTGAGCGAACCAGCTCTCCGACCAAGGTGCGGGGAAAACGGGGCAACAATCCACGACGAAAAGCTTCATGTAAGAGTTCATCGACCGCCGGCAATTCAGCCAGCCTGCTCTGCAGATCAGATTTTTGCGGTTCCGATTTTTTTGGCATTTTATTTTCTACTCCCCACCCGGCACCTGATCACGACAGATATCGCGAAAATTATTGACCCCGATAAAAAACTCACACATCATGATAACCCGGTAATGAAGAATGCAACGGCCAGTTGACCATTATCAAGTTTTTCACAATACACCCCGCCGGATATAGCAATTCGCAGCGATCATGTCCACCAAAAATCAGGCCCACCAACTCGCATCACCCGGCAAGAAGCATGACAACTCCTGTTGAAGAAGTAATACCCCTTTGTGAAAACAACTATTTTCGTTTGACATGACCGAAAAAATTGTTTATGAAGGCCCTGCGATATTAAAGACAGAGAAGTACATCCCCGAATCGCTAAAAGGGATATTTTATTCCAAATGTTAAGGAGTAACTGATGCCGGTTATCACGATTTCCAAAGAGTTCGCTTCAGGAGGCCTGGAGATTGCCAAACGCCTGGCCCAAAAACTTAACTATGACTATCTTGACAAAGACATCGTCAAACAGGTAGCTGATCATACCAAGGTGTCGCAGCAAGAGGTTCTGGAGTTTGAGGAAGAGGGACATATTAACGTAAAGGCCTACCTGTCACGTGTCATTGATCTTGATATCTTCAAAAAGACCAGTAAAGATGATGAAGTTCGAGAGATAGAAACCACCTATGATGAGCGCGATAAGATCCCTTACTCTTTTGACACCCAAGGGTGGATCGACAGTGATATCTACCGCAGCATGATCTGCAAAGTCATTTCGGAACTTGGACAGCGCCCCAATGTTATGATTGCCGGTCGTGGCGGGCAGTGTATTTTACGTGAACAATCGGAAGTCATAAATATCAGAATCATCGCTGCCATGGCCGATCGCATCGCCCGTCTTCAGATCGAAAATCCCGATTTAAGTGATGCCCAGGCACAAAAACAAATTGATGCGATGGATAAAAAAAGTCGTGAATATATCAAATTTTACTTTAAAGAGGATTGGAATGACCCAAACCTTTATGATGTTATCATCAACACCAGCCGGGTCAGTGACGATAAGACCGTAGAGTGGCTTGCCGGTCTCTGCTCATAATCAAAAAAATTTTAGCGTACTAACTCATGATGAACTCGTAAAAAGCGTTTTCAGACCGCTGAGTGCGGCCACACATCTAAAACGAGCATAAAAATTTGATTAGTTTGGCCCTA
>DAOVTG010000275.1 GCA_030633185.1 Deltaproteobacteria bacterium | reverse complement strand
TGCGGCGTCACCCGATAACCACCGTTGGCTAAAGCCGCATAGGCCGCCACCAGCTGAACCGAGGTCACCGATACCCCCTGACCAAAAGCGAGATTACAGAGATCAATCGACCGCCATTTGCGCCAATCACGCAAACGGCCGGAAGGTTCATGGGGAAAATCTATGCCGCTTTTGGAACCGAAACCGAAATTTTTCAAAACTGCGGAGAAGCGCTCGGCACCGATTCGGCTGACAATTTTTGAACAACCGATATTGCTGGAATACTTTAGAACCTCGTCGAGACGCAAAAGACCATATTCGTGGGTATCATGAATCGTCCGACGACCGACTTTATAGCTGCCCTCTTCACAATCAATGCAATCGTCGATTTTATAAAGACCAGATTCCAGGGCCGCTACCAAGGTGAAAACTTTGAAAGTAGATCCAGGCTCTAAGAGATCAGTAATTGCCCGGTTACGCCACAAAGCCGGATTATTTTTCCGTTTACTATTGGGATTAAAACGAGGGAATTGAGCCATCGCCAGGATAGCACCGTCATCGGCATTCATAATCAGAGCAACTCCACCCTTGCCCTGACTCTCGGTAACTGCCGTTTCAAGCTCCTGCTCGGCCCAAGCCTGGAGATGTCGATCGATGGTCAAATAAGCAGTTTTACCTTTACAGTGGTCAATATCTTGGCACTGAGAACTCTCAACCACCTGGCGCTTGGCATCATGTTCCAGCGATATATATACTTGTTGACCTTGAAGGTATTTTTCGTAGTGGAGCTCAAGCCCCTCCTGCCCCTGGCAATCGATATTGGTAAAACCTAAAACTTGACCAGCGAGCTCCCGATTCGGATAGATTCGCCGGTTCTCCTTCAAAAAAGCTAGCCCCTGCTCCTTCGCACACCAGGGTTTTAAAGCCTCAATCTGGGCTGGAGTTAAAGAGCGCTGAAGCCAAGCAAAACCCCGTTTGCCGCTTAAGCGCCGAACCAGGGTCGAGACTTTCATCTGTAAAATCGGGGCCAGCCCTCTGGCAATGCGTTTCTTATCCTTAATCCGCCGGGGCTCAGCGTAGAGAGAACTCCCTTTTACGGTGATGGCTAAATCTCCGCCATCTGCGGCCCGGATCTCCCCTCTTTCACAATGCACCAACAAACTTGAACTACGCTGCTGCTGCTGGAGGGCCACGTAGTAGTCATGTTTGACAACTTGCAGAAAATAGGCGCGAGCAACAACTGCGACCAAACTAAAAACGACGACGCCAGCAACTAACCCTATCCGTAGCTGCAAACGACGTCGTTCATTTTTGGACTCGCGTTTTGTACGCCTCATGGTAAAACCATTTTGTGCCCGGGCCGGGGCTCTTCAAGACCCAGTAAACGGGCCAGACGAGCCAGATTCTGCGGTCTTTTCAAAGTCGCCAGTTCGGCCTGTAGTTTGTCCTGCTCCTCAATCAGAAGTTTTTCCTCTTGTCGCAAATCATTCAATCGATAACCCCGGGTAACAATCTTGTTGTTGAGCCAGGAACAATAAAAGATCATCCCCACCATCACCACCAACAGGAAACTGTTAAACCAGCCCCACTGTGATGATTGACCTTTTACAACTGCCACGAAAACACCCTAGGAGGCTGTCTGACTACAGAAATTCGACTGCCCGCAAACAAGCACTGCGACTGCGGGGATTGAGAGCTATTTCCGAATTCTGGGGACGCAGACCCCGCCCGGTCAAGATCTTAACCTTTTGCTTTTGCCCGCAACCGCAAACCGGAACCCGGGGCGGACAAACACAACCTTTAGCGGCTTGTCGAAAAATCCGTTTCACGAGACGATCTTCTAACGAATGATAGGAAATGACCACCATCCGGGCACCGCTTTCAAGACGTTCAAGACCGCTATTAAGAACCTGCTCAAGCGCGTAAAGCTCATCATTAACAAAAATGCGTAAAGCTTGAAAAATCCGGGTTGCAGGATGGCGTCGGGAACGTTTGTAAGATGGTACCATCTCTTCGACCAGGCCCGCCAGAGAGCGGGTCGTCAAAAGCGGTTTTTGGATACGGGTTTCGACAATCTTACGAGCGATGCCCACAGCATAGGGCTCTTCCCCAAAATCACGAAAAATCCCGGTCAGAGTTTTGCGATCAGCCTGGTTGACAACCGTAGCCGCCGGTTCTCCCCTAGTCGGATCCATGCGCATATCGAGCGGCCCCTCGGACTGAAAACTAAACCCTCGATCACCCTCTTCAAGCTGATAACTTGAGAGGCCGATATCGAGCAGCAGGCCGTCTATCTTATCGATCCCCGCAACATCAAGCAGCGGGGATAAATCAGCAAAGTTTCCGGCCAGCAATCTGAAACGAGAAGTGAACTCTAAAACCAGAGACTCTCCTCTTAAAACAGCTTCAGGATCCCTATCAATGGCCACCACCAAAACTCCAGTGGCGCTGCGTTCCAGTAAACTGCGACTGTGACCACCACCACCAAAAGTGGCATCGACAACCACGCCTTCGCCGCCAGCAACCTTCCTGCCAGCCAGCAGGATATCAACACTCTCTTTAAGGAGAACCGGAATATGTTTCATCGGCGAATCCACCCTGCGCTGCTACCGGGGAAAAAACAGGGCTCAGCGCAAAGTTGATGCCCTCGTAAAAAGTCACGGGATGGCTAAGTAAAAATTTCGATATACAAGATGTTGTGGTTTTTCAGGCGCGAGACCATACATGTAGTATGTCGAGTGCCTGAAAAACCACAACAGCGCAGTAGATCGGACTTTT
>DAOVTG010000077.1 GCA_030633185.1 Deltaproteobacteria bacterium | reverse complement strand
TTGATGTCGTGATTGCCGGGGCCGGTTTTTCCCGCGATGTTTTTACGATTTGTAAAGAGTGGAAAACCCCGCTTATAATTATGGTCGTTTCGGCAAAAGTAGCGCGCCTAGCGGAACGTCTGGGAGCTGCCGCCGTGATCGTCGAAGGTTGTGATGCCGGCGGCCATCTCGGAACCGAGGAGAAAACGATCGATCTTTTGCCGGCTATCTGTGAGGCGGTCTCAATCCCGGTGATTGCTGCCGGTGGTTTTGTCAACGGTCGCGACATTGCTCAGCAGCTTGAATTAGGGGCTGCCGGAGTTCAGCTCGGAACCCGCTTTCTTTTAAGCGATGAGTGTACCGTCCACAAAAATTTTAAGGATTTGTTGATCAATGCCAAGGCTTCCGATCTGGTTCGCATCATGTCGCCGGTGGGTTTGCCGGCCAATGCCATACTTACTCCGCTGGTCGAGAAATATCTGTCCGGTGACAGCTCGATTCGGCCCAAAAGCTGTGATGCCTGTCTGAAAAAGTGCGGCCAACAGTTCTGTATCCTGGAGGCTTTAAGGCGAGCCCGAGATGGTGATTATGAGCGTGGCCTCTTCTTTACCGGAAAACGTTTTCCTGACATTACTTCGGTTGAACCGGTGAAAAAGATTTTTTCCGATCTTCTGCAGGAGACTCGCACTTATCTTGAGCGGGTTCTTGAAAAGGATGCTCCGGTTCCAACCGGTGCAAGCTGAGGGCTCGGCTCGGCGAGCTCTTGTTTAATGCTTTAATAATCTCATCCAGTAAAGGAGCGAGGCTTTCTGCGCGGCGGGCCGAGATCGCTATCGCCTGATAGCGTTTTTTGAGCCATTGGACGATTTCATCGCTGACCAGATCGATTTTGTTGGCCACAACCAGGGTTGGTATCTGGGCAAGATCAAGTTCTTCAAGAAGTTGGTCGACGGCTTCAACCTGTTCTTTTAGATCATTGCTGCTGCTGTCGACCACGTGTAACAGGAGATCAGCTTCTGCGAGTTCCTCAAAGGTGGTGCGAAAGGCATCAAGTAGGTCTTTGGGTAGATTTTTAATAAATCCGACGGTGTCGGTGATGATAATCTCCTGCTCTCGGGGTAGACGCAAGCGCCGGGTGGTTGGATCCAGGGTGGCGAAGGGGAGATTTTCAGTAAAAACCCGGCTGTTGGTCAAGCTATTGAGCAGGGTTGATTTGCCAGCGTTGGTATAGCCCACAATCGAGACCAGCGGTAGCTGATTTCTTTTCCTTTTTCCTCTGGCAATGGTCCGGCTCCGGGCCATTTTTTTTAGTCTTTTTTCGAGCTTTGAAATTCTCTCCCGAATGCGTCTCCGGTCAATCTCCAGGGTGGTCTCACCCGGCCCCCGGCTGCCGATGCCCCCAGTCAGACGGGAGAGGGCCGTAGTTTTGTCGGAGATGCGGGGCAGGCGGTATTTGAGCTGGGCCAGTTCAACTTTAAGTTTTCCTTCTCGGCTTAAGGCTCTACGGGCAAAAATATCTAAGATCAGGAGGGTGCGATCGATTACTTTAAGATCGGTTAAGGTGGAGAGATTTTTAACCTGGGTCGGGCTTAAATCAAGATCGAAGATCAAAAGGTCGACATCCTGCTCCATTGAGGAGATGATAATCTCTTTCAACTTTCCTGAGCCGACGGCAGTATGCGGACTGAGTTTACGTTGCTGAGTGAAACTATCAACCACCGTGATTCCCGCCGTTCGGGCCAGCTCCGTGATCTCGGCGATTGATTGATCATGGGTTTTTGCAGCGTTGGGCCCGACACTGATGATAATTGCTTTAGGCCTCTCCGGGTCACCGGTTTCGTGAGAGAATTGAGTGACGGCTGAGCTTTCCAAAGTGTGAAAGAGCTCTAAACAGTGCAGATCAAGTTTGTCAATCGAGATTGGCGGCAGGGTTTGGCAGCTGTTTTTTTCGTCCGATGGCAGCAGGTGGGCGACCTCGATATTTTCCGGCAGGCCGGCGCTATCGAGTTTGATGACTGCCATCAGGTCAAGCCGAAGCATGGTGAGATCGGTAATATCCTCCCGGTTTACCCCCTCGGGACCAAAACTGGTATGGATACAGCGCAGCCCCCGTAGCCGTCCATGCCCCAGCCGATAACGGTGCAGAGAGGGAATTGTGATGGCATGGCTGTCACCGACAATAACCATTTCGATATGGCCGCCTCTGTCGATGAGCAGGCCTAACTGGCGGCCGCAATCGGCGGTTAGCAGGCTCAGGTGACGAGCCAGTTCCGGACTGATAACCTGTTCCGGCCGACAGCGGCGGCGGTAGAGTTGGGAAAGCTGTTTTCGCATACGCGGCTTAAGGCCGCTGATATCGCCGTAAATTTCCATGTTTTAGGAGATAAGGTAATAATCATGAAAAGTCAACCAAAGTCATCGCTTAAGAGATCTGAAGGCGTGTCGGAAAGTTTTGCCGAACTCTGGCAGGTGGTTCGTAAACTGCGCTCGCCGGAAGGTTGTCCCTGGGATCGTGAGCAGGATTTTTCTTCGATGAAAAACCAGTTTTTAGAAGAGGTCTATGAATTTGTTGATGCTCTCGAAGATGATGAGAGCCCGGCCATGGCCGAAGAGTTGGGTGATCTCTTTTTTCATCTCCTCTTTTTCAGTTGTCTGGCTGAAGGTGAAGAACGTTTTACCTTGGATCACGTTTTGGAGCAAATCAGGGCCAAACTCATTCGCCGCCATCCCCATGTTTTTGCCCAACCCGAGGCGAACATTTCCAAAGATCAGGTTAAAACCAATTGGGAACAGATTAAACGAGATGTAGAGGGTAAAAAATATGCTTCCCGGTTGGACGGGGTGCCAACCTCACTGCCACCTCTTCTAAAAGCCTTCACCTTTGGGAAAAAGGCCGCCAAGGTAGGTTTTGACTGGCCCGATCCGGCGGCACTCATACCAAAAATAAAAGAGGAACTGGATGAGGTTGAGGAGGTTCTTGAAAGCGGCGGCGAGCGCCTTGAAGAGGAACTTGGAGATCTCCTTTTTGTGGCTATAAATCTGGTTCGGGTGGCCGGTTTTGAACCGGGCCGGGCGCTGCATCGGGCCAATGAAAAGTTTGAGCGCCGCTTTCGTTTTATGGAAGAAACTACTGCTGCCGCCGGATTTGAGCTTGAGAAACTTAGCCTCGAAGAGCAGGAAATATTATGGCAGAAAGCCAAAATTCGGTGGGGTTAGTTTTCCGGTTGTTGATCAGGCTGTTGAAAACTTTGTGGAAACTGTTTCTTAATCCCTTGTAATTATTGATGAAAAGCTTGTTTAAGAGATTTTATGATTAGCTGTGGTTTGTGTAAACCTTAATAATTCTAAACAGTTAGCTTGGACGTGACGGCTATCTATCGGAAAATAAAGATTTTTTAATGGTTACTCACAGAGGTTGTGAAGAGCCTGTGAATACGGTTGTGGGAAAGTTGTTGACGCGTGGTTGATATTCGGTCTATCAGCTTGAAACTGAAAGGAAAAACCGGGTTTTCAAAGGAAACCCTTTCTATTCCGGGGACACCTTACTTAATTGCTTGCAATTAAGTAAGGTGTCCCCGGAATAGAAAATCAAACCATTTGATTGCGGTCGGTCTTTTTATTTTAAGAACAGGTTGTAGTTTTTTACGAAGTTACTGTTTTCTGTACCATTTATCCTGGTTGTTCTGGAGCCAGGTGCCGGCTGGTGCTCGGTCGGCGATTTGGGTGGCGCGACGGCGACCGACATTCTCGGAGTCGGTGTTCTGTTGTCGGGCTATCGCTTTGTAAACTGCATCTCGATCCTGGTTTTCGGCATCTATGAGCCTTTTTTCAGGTTCTTCATTACCTCTATATTTAAGGTAGCCGTGATTGTTTTCCCCGATTAATCCATCCGCTTTTAACTTATTTATTTTGGGTTGGCGAGCTCTCATTTCTTCTTTGAGAGAGCCAGCCAAACTGCCGGTCGAAAGTAGCAGGGAAGTGATGATCAGGGTAAAAATGATGATCTGTAATCGTCTAATTTTCATGGTCTTCGCCTCTCTTGCCAAGCTTATTTGGTTGTTTGATTAATAGCCGGTTTGGTCTTGTTGTCGGCTCCGGCCGTCGCATCAAGATCGCCGAAAAAGTCATCTAATGCCCTATCGACCTTGATGTTGACATCAATGGTGATGTGAATCGGTTTTACTTCAATTGGGGCCACGGCAACCTGATGTTTGGTATTGCAGGCGACCGTCAGCAAGAGCATCATCAGGGTAAATAATAAAAATACTTTGGGCACTGGATATACCTCCTTCCGCTTTAATGAAACTCTTATTGTAGGATCGTCGAGAGATCTTTATACCGTAAAATCCGGTTTAAAGGAAGGCGTAAATTGATATCTAGGCTGATTCCCTGAAAGTGTGAACCTGGACTGCCTGCGGTGATTCGAACAAAACCGCCCAATTCGGCTTTGTAGACAAAGGGCAGAGGCAGATTGGGTTTACCATCAAATTGTAGATTCAAGACAATTTCTTCAGTTTCTGAGTTGAGGCTCAGTTTAGCCCATTGATACTGATAATCTTTAAGGGCTTCACGGGCCAGATCAAGTTGGGCAAATTGCGGGCTGTCAAGCGGCAGGCCGGCAGTCAGGGTCTGGCCGCCACTGATTTTAATTGAACCACCGGTGCCCGGGGTTGAGTAGAGAAAGCCATCGTCAATCGTAATTTTGCTTTCTTTCCAGGTGATTGGGATGCGGCCGTTAACTGAACCTTGGCCCCGGGCTTCGACCTGGCCTAGCTGTTCAAGCAGTTTTGCCAGTTGCAAGCGATCGCAGTAAAGGGTTGCCTGGTAGTGATCGATATCCGGGGAAATGCGCAAGGCTTGGGTCTCGATATTGCCGCCGCACCAGGATATCCGGCTTTTTTCGAGAAGCAGGGTTTCGTCAGATTCAATCTGGAAGGCGAGGTCGCCGCCCGGACAGACGATATTTCCTGCGGTGAGGTTGGCAAAAACTAAGCGTTGGTCGGGAGCGCTGCGTAAAGAGGGCAGTTCGGGGAACTCCAGGCGGCAGTTTATACCGCTACAGAGAAGATTTTTTTCAGTATTGCTGAGGCTGGCTTCCTCGATAATTGCTATGGCTGACCCGGATACTCCTCGGGCATCGTATCTAAGTTTACCATTTGCGCTCAAGGTACCGTCGACGCTAAAGCCGTCGGCTGAGTTGGAAAATTTACCTAAAGCAACTGGAGTTTTCGGTTTATAGGCGTGGAGCCTGAAAGTCGTCTCCGCTTGCAGGGTGCCGTTTTGGTCTAATTCACATTGACCGTCGGTTACCACTTTCAGTCCGCTAGCCAAGGCGCTGTCATAGTGACCTTTAAACAGAATTTTTTCTCCTTGTTGTTGCAGCGATGCCGCAAAGCGACCCAGATCAAGTCCCTCTAAAAGGATCTTTCGGCAGTTAAATTTCCCTTTAAGTTCTGCTTTCTGTTTATCCTCAAGCGGGCGCCAAGGCATGATCCCGGCAATCCCCATAACCTGAAGGCCGTAATCGGGAACTTGTAAAGTGGCATCAGAAAATTGCAGGGTTGCGGCTATAGATTCTCCCTGACCGCAAGCTGTAAGGGTGATGGCCGGAGATTTACCGGAAATTGTCAGGTTTTCGTCTTCTTCCAGCATCTGCCAGACGGTGTTGTCAGCGGGGCTCTCAAGGCGGACTTTCCACTCTCCATGAGGATCAAGATTCGCTGTAAAGTGCCATTTTTTGAGCAGTGGTTTGACCCAGGTAAAGGAGTCGTAGGGTTCGGCCAGCCGGGTTGCTAAGTGACCTTCAAGGGAGATCTTTTCCGGGTCTGTTTTTATCGAGATGTTGATGCCGGAAACTGTCGGATTAAAAGGTGCATTAAGAGAAAACTGATTTATATTAAGTTGCCAGGGGGCGGTGGGAGCGTCTTTTTGCAGGTTTATGACGAGGGTTTGCTTATCTGTCTCTGGGTTAGAAAGATCATTTGAATGGGGCGCGGAACTTAGGCAATATCCATTGAAAACCAGATTTATCTGGTTACTACACTCTATTTCGGTAGCCAGATTTTCAAGCTCTGGTGGAGAGAGGCTCAAGTCGGCCTCAGCCCTAAGGGCGATTAAACCTTGCAAATTGAGTCCCGGAACCAGACTGAAAATGTCGGCAAAATTGAGCAGGTCAATCTTAGGGGCTCGCAGGTCAAAATGAATTTTCTCTTTATCGTCCAGGATTGCGCTAAACTCAAGCGTGATCGGTGTGTTGCGAGGGTAGATTGCCAGGGTGCCTTTCAGGAGGGTTGCCCCAGGTTTTGGGGCCACGGATTTCTTGACTTCAAGAGAGAAGGGGATCTGATACTCTATACCGGCCGCCTTGATATAGATGACGGATCTATCTATTTCAAGCTTCGTAAAAGGCAGGATCGGGAGTTTGGATGGCGAAACTGGATCTTTGTCGAGCGCATTTTCAGAGGTTTTCTCAAAAACTTCTTCCAGGCCGGGAAAGCTTAGAGTTCCTTTACTGAAAATGGTTTTTATGCTAACCCCTCTTAAGATTACCTTTTTCAGTTCGCCCTTTTGTATCGAGGCGGGATCGTAAAGTAATCTTAATTGTTCAATGCGCACCACGGGGTCGGTCTCGGCTCCCAGAGTTAACGGGCCGGCACTGATTTGGCTAAAGCCCAAATGATTAATCGGGCAAATAAGTGAGGATAAGCCCGCTTGTCTGGCGATGCGGGGCAGAATCCGGGTCTCTATGAGGCCGGGAAGCATTAAGAGTGCGGCGTTGCCCAAGCCGAATCCGAGAAGTAGAATAAAGCCGCTTATACGAGCTATTTGTTGAAGTCGAATCATTATAAGGAGAAATAAATGTCAGGAAATATTCGTCTGGTCTGTTCCCAGTGCCAAGGTTTGAATCGAGTACCCGAGTTACGTCTTAAAGATGATCCGCGTTGCGGCAAATGTCAGGCACCGCTGCTGACGGGTCAGGTGGTTGAATTGACGGCCTCGACCTTTAAGCCTTTTATCAGTAAAAATGATCTTCCGGTTGTGGTTAATTTCTGGGCCTCATGGTGTGGCCATTGCCGCAATCTGAGAAAATTTCTATTCTCGGACAGCCTCCTAGCTGGTTGATTGTATAGGGTTTTTTGCCAAAAGTTCAATACCTGTCTCTCCCGAAGCGGCGGTTTGGATTTGATAGCCAAGTGAATTTAAAAGTTCTTCGGCAATTTTTCGTTGCAGCTCTTCATCATCGACGATCAAAATCTTTTCCTGCTTGCCCTGACGGCGGCGATTCCCCGGGTTACAGTCAGCATATCGGCCACCACTTCAGCCGCCCGTTTACCGGAATCGAGAATCGCTTTAACCGGTTTGCGCAAGTCGCTTGCAGGCGGCAGTTTCATTAAAATAATTTCCGGATAGCTGATGATGCCGGAGAGAATGTTGTTCAGATCATGGGCAACCCCGACCGCCATCAGACCAACCGCCTCCATCTTCGTGGCGAGGAGAAGCTGCTTTTCGGTCTCTTTTAATTTTTCCGCCTGCCGGGTGATCTCCAAGTTCTGGCGCTCAAGTTTTTTGTTGTATTTGCCTAAAGTACGGTTGCGGTAGAGGAGGTAAGCTGTCTCCTCGTCGGAAAAACTGACCGTTTGGGCTCTTTGCTCAGTTGTTTTGGTGGTCTTAGCGGCGTTCGAAACGGTTTTGTCTGACTGGTATGTATTAACAGCGCTGGCAGGATTTGCTGAAAAGAGGTTCAAAATGAGAACCAGCGAGAAAAAAAGGACAGAGTTCAGATATCGTTTCAAAGTTTTCTCCGGTAGGCGGGATGTTGACATATCATTGTTTTAGCGTATACTTAGTAGACTAATCAAGTAAAAAATATAACAAACTTGATTTGGATGAATTAGTAGGTAATCATAAATGTGCTGGAGAAAAATTAATGAGTGCATCACGAAAGGCTTTTGTTGAAGCCATGCAGGCCGTAGATGGGGTGGTGCTGGGTAAAAAAATGCAGGTAAGGCTTGCTTTTACCGCTCTGCTCGCTGGAGGTCATCTGCTGATTGAGGACTTTCCCGGAGTTGGTAAAACCATTCTGGTGCAGGCTCTGGCCAAGGTTTGCGGCCTGACTTTTCAGCGTCTTCAGTTTACCAGTGATCTGCTGCCGGCCGATATTCTCGGGGCCGTGGTTTTTGAACGGCAAAAAGAGCTTTTTACTTTTCGTCCGGGCCCTCTGTTTGCGCAATTGGTTTTAGCCGATGAAGTCAACCGGGCCACTCCCAGAACCCAGAGTGCTTTGCTTGAGGCTTTAGAAGAGCATCGGGTTACGGTTGATGGTCGGACTTATGATCTGCCGGAACCTTTTTTTGTGATTGCGACGCAAAATCCGGCTTATCAGATTGGTACCTACCCTTTGCCGGAGTCCCAGCTCGACCGTTTTCTGATGCGTATAGAGTTGGGTTATCCGAATCAAAAGGCGGAACGTGAGTTGCTGGCCGGTGGTGATCGCCGGCAATTGCTTAAAGACCTGGTTCCCCGGCTTGGTAGTGCGGTTCTGTCTCAATGCCGGCGGCAGGCGGCTGGTCTTCATGTTGCTGATCCTTTACTTGACTATCTTCAGGAGCTGCTTAAAAGTAGTCGAGAAAGTGGTTTTTTTCAGCGCGGTCTTTCGCCTCGGGCGGGCCTTGCCTTGCTGGCCGCGGCTCGGGCTTGGGCCTGGCTTGGCGGGGTTGATTTTGTCCGGCCTGAGGATCTTCAGGCCGTTTTTTTCGCGGTCGCCGGTCATCGTCTGGAAGCCGCAGACGGTTCAGCGAGTGGCCCACAGCTCAAACAGCTTCTGGCATCTGTCCCTCTGCCATGAGACTGCGGATGATGATGTACAAGAGGAGAAAAGATTTTAAGTTTTCATGGCGGCGACGTTTTGATGCCTGGTTGTCTCGGCGGCGTCCTGAAATTAGCTCGGCTTGTCGTCTTTCGCATCGCCGCCTCTACATTATTCCGACCATCACCGGACTTTTTTTTGCCCTGGTTCTCCTGCTGATTTTAGTCGGGGCGGCAAATTATGGCAGCAGTATGGCCTTTATTCTGGTTTTTCTCCTGATTGGGGTTGGGATTAATGCGATCTGGCTGACTCACGCCAATCTTTCCGGTCTGATCATTGAAGCGGCGGCTTCGGTGCCGGTTTTTGCCGGTGAAACGGCAGCTTTTCGGTTGCGTCTTGAAAATCCTCAGGCCCGGCCGCGACCGGCCCTTAAATGGGGCTGGCTTGACGAGTCTCAATCTCAGGTTCAATGTCAGCTTAAATCATTGAGTGGCACTAATATCACACTCACTAAAACGGCCGCCCGGCGGGGTTGGTTTTTAGCGCCGCCTCTACGTCTGGGAAGCTCCTGGCCTTTGGGGCTTTTTTATGTCTGGACGGTCTTGCGCCTGGCCCAAAAAATTCTTGTCTATCCACAACCGGCTCAGTCCGGTGTGCCGTTGCCCGTAAGCGCTCAAGCGGGCGGCGAAAAATCTCCGCTTGCCGGTCTGGGTCAGGTTTCGGGCAATGATGATTTTGTCGGTCTGCGTCCCTATCGAATCGGAGATTCACCGGGTCGCCTTGACTGGCGGGCTTTAGCTCGGGGAGGAGAACTCCAGGCCCGGGAATTTCATGGTAACATCGCTAACCAGTTGTTACTCGATTGGTGGCAACTGCGGGAAACGGGCGTCGAAGCCCGACTCTCGAGACTCTGTCGCTGGGTTCTGGATGCCGAGGTCGCATCGTTAAATTACGGCTTGCGTCTGCCGGGCCAAGAGATTGCTCCCGGTCGAGGGCCGCAACACCGTCACCAAGTGTTGACGGCGCTGGCGCTTTTTGATGGCCATAAAGCAGCAGCAAATGGTGCGAACATCGCTTCGCCCTCATAAACGTGGTTCACACCCCAAGAGTGCTTCCTCGCTACGCTCACAGCGAAGCCTGGGGTGCTGACGCACCTTGTACCAGCAATGACCCCAATCCCGGTAGTTTGGGGGTTAATCTTGAAGTGAAAATGGTTTATCAATGGAAACTTTGACTCCATTTTCACGCCGTTGGTTGATGACGGCTTTGACTGCAGTTTTGCTGCCGCACCTGCTGGTCTTGCCGTGGTCG
>DAOVTG010000138.1 GCA_030633185.1 Deltaproteobacteria bacterium | reverse complement strand
CACTATATTTACTGAAATAACAATTGCTTACGGATATATTAAGTTTCAATATGGTCGTTCATTTCACTTAACTCAAACAGCCAGAAAACACATCAGAACTTCTGGGACGCAGTACTAGTGACCGAGGTCGGCAAGGATATCTTGCGGGTGATTGGTGATTATGCTTACGCTCTGAATACTCTTGACCGTTATGACCATGGGACGTTGGTGGTGGATGCACTTAGCGGCCCGGCAACTTTTGTTCTTCAGTACGCTGAGGCTATTGTTGTTGTTCACTCGATGAAGGGGGAATTTGACGGTTTGTTTGGTCTCGAAAAGGATCAGGGGTTCAAATCCCCTTGGGGACGCCATTAAAATAAAACCACTTAAATGATTCACCGAGTTCTTATGGGCTCGTTGTAGGTCATTTAAGTGGTTTTTTATTGCTCCAGAAGTTTCATGATCATTTGCATGTCTTCCCAGGTTTCTCGTTTTTTGCCGGGGCTGCGTAAAAGGTAGGCGGGGTGAAAGGTTGGAACCAGCACGCTGAAATCATTGTAAGGGTGCGCCCGGCCCCGCAGTTTGCCGATCGGGGTCTTGGTTTTAAGCATGGTTTGAGCGGCGAAAGTGCCGAGGGCGCAGATCACTTTTGGTTGAATGGCTTCAATCTGGCGATCAAGAAAAGGGGAGCAGACGGCAATCTCACCCGATTCCGGGTTGCGATTGCCGGGGGGGCGGCATTTAAGAATATTGGCGATATAGACTTGGTCTCGGGTCTTGCCGATAGCGGCAATAATTTTAGTCAGAAGCTGGCCGGCCCGTCCGACAAAGGGTATACCCTGAAGGTCTTCATCGCCGCCCGGAGCCTCGCCGACAAACATAAGGTCAGCGTCGGGATCACCGGCGCCGAAAACCAATTTATTCCGGGTTGTATGTAACGGACAGCGTTGACAGTCACCCAGATCCTGACGAATTTCGGCCAGTGCCTTGGCCGGGTAACGTTTTATTTTAAGAACACCGGGGTTTTTTAACTCCCGCTGACGCTCAAGATGGGCTTTTAGTTGCTCCAGATCATGGTTTATTTCAGGCATGGTTACGAGACCGGACCGCGTAGACGGCGTTGGTTTTTGAGTTTGATAATATGATCGAGAATCACACCAGCGACCTTTTCCTTGCTCATTAAGGGGAAATCGGTCATCTGTCCATCCCGGTCGATAATCTTGATGATGTTGGTGTCAACGACAAAGCCGGCTCCTGGAGCCGTGACGTCATTGGCGACAATCATATCAAGATTTTTGCGTTTTATTTTATCTTTGGCGTGGGCCAGAAGTTTACTGGTTTCAGCCGCAAACCCGACAAGAAAGGGTTTGTCGGAACGTCGGCCAAGGCCAGCGAGAATGTCGGGGTTTGGTTCAAGTTCAAGAGAGTAATTGCCGTCCCGTTTAATCTTTTCTGAGGCCTGTTTGGCTGGCCTGAAATCAGCCACTGCCGCCGCCATAATGACCGAAGTTACCCCTTCAAGGTTGGCATCAATAGCGTTAGCCATCTCAATTGCGGTATTGCAATGCACCACTTCTATACCCCAGGTTTCGAATTCGGCCGAGGGGCCGGCAACCAGAATGACTTCGGCCCCGCGCCGCCTGGCAACGGCGGCCAGATTGTAACCCATCTTGCCGGAGGAACGGTTGGTCAGACAGCGAGCCGGATCAATCGCTTCCTCAGTGGGCCCGGCACTGATTAGAATCTTTTCCCCTTTGAGATCGTCGGGACTCAAAAGAGCTTTGATTTCATCCATGATGGCATCGATATCGGCCAGTTTGCCTCGGCCTATAACCCCGCAGGCAAGTTCCCCCTCCGCCGGTTCCATGAAATGGTAATTCATCTCTTTAAGGTTGGCAATATTTTTCTGCACTACCAGGCTGGCCCACATGTTGGTGTTCATGGCCGGGGCAAAAAGCACCGGCACCCGGGTTGCCATGACCATGGTAGAAAGAAAATCATCAGCAATACCGTTGGCGATCTTGCCGATAATATTGGCCGTGGCTGGTGCGATTACAAGAAGATCAGCCCGGCTGGCAAGTGCGACGTGACCAATTTCAGAGGAAGCGAAGAGGGTAAAGATGTCGGTTGTCACCGGATTGCCGGAGAGTGTCTGAAAGGTCAAGGGTCCGACAAACTCGGTGGCACTTTGGGTCATGATGACATTGACATTGGCACCTTGTTTGGTGAGCTCTCTTAAAAGCAGTACCGATTTATAGGCGGCAATACCGCCGCTGACCCCAAGCAGGATCTCTTTTCCTTGCAGCATGATTTTTGTGATCTCCAATTAGGTAGTTATGTCTCAATGCGGGGACATTGCTCCAGGCAGGGCGTTAGTTATATTCCGGGGACACCTCTCTTATCTCAAGCAAATAGTCCCAAAAGTGGGGATCCTTGTAGAGATAAAGAAGGTGTCCCCGGAATATAACCCGTGTCCCCTTCGAAGAGGGCAAAGCAAAGTTCGCCGCTATCCTCTGTAACTTAATTCCTGGATCCGGTCGGTAATCCCGGTCGAACTTTGAGAACGGTCTCTTTACGCAGGCTGACGGTGCCGGGTTTGGCCCCGCGTGGTTTGCTGACAAATTTTGCCTTGGTGCAGGCGACCGCCACGACCCCGCCGGATCGGGCTTTGCTATGCCAGGCCGCAACTGATGCCGCCTGTCGGAGCATCTCTTTGTCGGGCTCTTTTTTGACCCCTTCCGGGCAGCGCAGGATTACATGGCTGCCGGGCATGCCCCGAACATGAAACCACCACTCCTCAGGTCGCGCTATTTTCAAACTCAACCTGTCGTTATCGCTATCACTGTGGCCAGCCACTATAGACCAACCATCATCCAGCGGGTACTCATAAACCTGCAACTCTTTTTTTTTCATTTTTACTTAGCCATCAGAATTCGCATTCGGTGCGGTTGGCATATTGTTTAAGAAGATCCTGGTTTATGATTTCGTAGGAGTCAGGCTCTTGTCCAGGCTGAATAAATTTTTTGGCGCAAAATATTTCAAGCCCGACAGTTAGTTCTTTCAGATCGTAATCGGGGTCGGCATTTTTGAGTTCATCAATCGAGAAGTTATTGCCTTGCTCTCCGGTTTCGCACAGATTAAGAATCATCGGAGCGACATCATAAGTCGGGGTTGGCCGAATGCCGTCACGCACTCGGTTCATCAACTCATAACTGAACTCTTGGAGATCGGGTATCTTGTTGGCCGTAACCGTAATCGGGAGGCCAAGGTTAACATAAGTTGCCGTATCTTTAAAATGGCCGTATTCACGGTTGAGCTTGACGAGCTGCTGGATGATGTCGCCGTAGCTGATGTTGATGCCCTTGCGGCTCTCTTCTATAGCCAGATCTTCAGGGACGCAAGTGTAGGAGAGAGAGAGCGGGATAAAGTGGACGTTGCGGTGGGTGCTTTTAACAAATTCAAAGACATTTTTGATGATGCCGACTTTGGGTTTAAGGATTTTGCCGCTGCGGGAACGCCCGCCTTCGGGATAGAAGAGGTAGGGCTCATTATGGAGCCACATATACTGGTTATGCTGTTTGAAAGTTTCAATATAGATCGGATTACCGAGCCATTTGATTTTCTTTTCGATCATGTCGTCGCGTTTGAGTTGGCAGACATTGAGTTTCGGCAGGATTTTTCCCGATATGCCACGGTAGAGATTACTGCCGCCGATAACCACCGGAGAGATCAGGCGGGCTCGGTTCAAGGCAAAGAGGATTGGCAGGTGGTCAGCGTTGGAGACGTGGTTGGCGATGAAAAAGACCGGCTCATTGCCGCTTAGGCGACGGATTTCATTGATGGTTCCGGGAGCGCTCTCGACGGCCCTGATAGAGTTGACAAAATTGTTGAAAAGGCGTTTGGCAACGGCTCGAAAAAGAATGAGAAAGACGGGGTTAAAATCGGGTGCTATATCTTCAAGATATAGGGCGGAAAGAAACCGCAAAGTATCCGGCCCTTCTACTTTCCTTAAGATTTCAAGTCGTTGTTCGATATTTTTAATGGATTGCTTGAGGTCGGATTGGCGTTTTCCAGTGCTTCCTTCAGCCCGTCCTTTGAGGCGGCGAAGAAGAATATTGTCATGCATGAGTTGCAGGCTTTTGGCCTCAAAGACCGAGAGATCGCCGAGCATGCCGTCACGGCCGTAATCAACCAGCAGGTATTTCGTAACCGCAGCAATAAGTCGCTCTCGCTGAATGCGACTTTTGTTGACCGCTAAACGGTTGACCAGTTGCAAAAGAACCGGGCTTTCACTGAGACTGATAAGAAAATCTATAGCTCGTTCTATCTTCATTAAAGTTTATATTTATCGCGCAGCGATTTAGATAGTTGAATAAGGCTTGTAAAGGCCATGTTGACGGTCTTTTGCTTATCTGGATTAATCAAACAGCAGGTTGCTGGCGAAAGCAGACTGCGGGAAAGCAGCAAATCACGATCCAGTCCTTCATCGTAGAGGCCCTGCCAGGTCGATTCAAGCAGTTTAATCAAACTTGCATGATTCTCTTTGTTGAAGGGCTCGATGTTGGTCGGAACAATTCCCCAGACGATGGTTCCGCCCCGTTCAATAAAATTGATGATTGAGCGTTTGTAGAGGGGGAGTACTTTAGCGTTGGTATAGAGGTCAATTGAGACGATGTCCATATCGAAACCTAAAAGAAAATCCCAGTCCGGATTACCACAGAGATGGATTCCCCGGGGACGGTCGATCATGCTGAAAAGATTGTCGATTTCCTCTCGGGCCAGGACATCACTGTAACCCGACATCGCGCTGAAGATAAACTGGAGGCCGGGTTCATCGATAAACATGAAGGCGTTGGGGTTTCTTTTTTTAAGTCGGGCCAACTGAACATTAACTCGCTTAGCCATAAATTCAAAGAGAAAAGGGCGCACCGTATCATCAAAAAGGATGGGGCGGTCATTCTCGTTTTTGATAAAAAAACCGAAACTGATCGGGCCTTCGAGTTGGCCCCGAATAGCCGGCCGATTTTTTAAATCAAGTTCTAAAAAACGGTGATAAACCACCGAATACTGCGGGCTGACGTCAAAATACTCAGGTTCTTCGAAATGGTTTAAGGTCTCTTCCAGTTCCTCAATAAATTTATCGGTTGAAAAGCGTAAGGTTTGTTTTTCCATGTCGAGCAGAATGCCGGGAAAGTGTTCGGCAGCCTGGACATACATATCTTCATAATAGTTATAGAGGGGGAGTTGCGGCCAGAAGGGGATATCGAGTGAGAGGGCCAGTTTCAAGGCTTCGTCAATGTCGGTATGAGGCATAACCGCCATTGCGGTCGTCATCAGGTTGCCGGGCAGAGTCATAAAGATATTCTCCTTCAAACGTTCTTTTCTTCGAGTACCACAAAGGCTAAGGCAAACTCCTGTTCATGGGCAAGACTCAGCCAGGTGGTGGCGTTAAGGCTCTCATGGCATGCCTGTCGGGCATAGTTGTGGAGTTTAAGTTGAGGTTGGCCGAGCTGGTTGTTGATGACCTCGATGTCACACCAGTTTAAACCTTCTCGCAAACCACTGCCCAAGGCTTTTACAAAAGCTTCTTTAGCCGCAAACCGGGCTGCAAGATGAACGGCCGGCCGAGCTTTACCGGAGGCGTAGGCCGTTTCTGCAGCGGTGAAAACACGTTGTAGAAAACGCTGATTATAACACTCAACCAGTTTCTCAATCCGACTGACCTTGACAATGTCGTTACCGATACCGACGATACTCATGACAGCAGAGCTTTCATCTCCCGAACCGCCCGTTCCAGGCCAACATAGATTGAGTGAGCAATAATGCTGTGGCCGATATTGAGCTCTTCAATACCCGGCAGTTTGGCGACGGGAGCGACATTGCGATAGTTTAAACCGTGTCCGGCATTAATCCGGAGGCCGAAATTGGCCGCGCTAATACAAGCGTGATCAATCAGGGTAAACTCTTTTTTCTCTTCCTTTTCACTTTTTGCGTCACAATAGCGACCGGTATGGATTTCGATAAATTGAGCGCCGATCGCGGCTGCCGCCTCAATCTGGTCGAGATCGGGATCGATAAAGAGGCTGACAATAATGCCTGCCTCCTTAAAATTCCTGATCACCGGCTCCAATTTTAAGCGGTGGCTGATCACATCAAGTCCGCCTTCGGTGGTCAACTCCTCTCGTTTTTCCGGGACAAAGGTTGCAGCGTAGGGTTTGATCTCAAGGGCAAAATCAAGAATTTCCGGGGCCAGGGCGAGTTCAAGATTTAATCTGGTTTTGATGGTCTCTTTCAACAACCGGACATCACGTTCACGGATATGGCGACGATCTTCACGCAGATGAACGGTGATACCATCAGCCCCGGCAAGTTCAGCCAGAACGGCAGCGGCAACCGGATCCGGTTCGCTGATTCCGCGAGTCTCCCGGACGGTTGCGACATGATCGACATTTACTCCCAATTTTATCATAAATATTTTCTCCTGTTTGAAAGCGCTAACATATTTGGGTAAATTTCACAACTTTCCTTTAAAATCACTGATGCCCTCGTAAAAAGTCACGGGATGGCTAAGTAAAAATTTCGATATACAAGATGTTGTGGTTTTTCAGGCGCGAGACCATACATGTAGTATGTCGAGTGCCTGAAAAACCACAACAGCGCAGTAGATCGGACTTTT
>DAOVTG010000256.1 GCA_030633185.1 Deltaproteobacteria bacterium | reverse complement strand
CTGAAAAAACCGGATATTCTGTTACTTGATGAACCTACCAACCATCTTGATGCCGAAACCGTCGCCTGGCTTGAACAACATTTGCAACGCTATGAAGGTACGGTTATTGCCGTCACCCATGACCGCTATTTTCTTGACAACGTCGCTGGCTGGATTCTTGAACTCGATCGCGGCCGCGGCATTCCCTGGAAAGGCAACTACTCATCCTGGCTCGAACAGAAAGAGAAACGCCTCGGCCAGGAAGAGAAAGAGGAATCCAACCGACGCAAAACCTTACAGCACGAATTAGAGTGGATACGGATGACCCCCAAAGCCCGCCACAGTAAATCAAAAGCCCGCATCAAAGCCTACGAAGAGCTGCTTGGCAGCGAGGGTGAAAAACGCGGCCGCGATCTCGAAATCTATATTCCGCCGGGACCACGCCTGGGTAAAATGGTAATCGAAAGCAATAATCTCAGTAAAGCCTTCGGTGATCGCCTGCTTTTTGAAGGCTTAAATTTCACCCTGCCGCCGGGCGGCATTGTCGGCGTCATCGGCCCCAACGGAGCCGGTAAAACCACTCTTTTTAAAATGATTACCGGCCAGGAAGAGGCCAACGATGGCTCAATCCGTTTGGGAGAGAGCGTCAAACTCGCCTTTGTCGACCAGAACCGCGATACTCTAAACCCGGAAGAGACCATCTGGCAGGCCATCTCAGAAGGCCAAGAAACTATAACGCTCGGCAATCGCGAAATGAATTCACGGGCTTACGTCGGCCGTTTCAATTTTTCCGGCTCCGACCAGCAGAAAAAGGTCAGCCTCATTTCAGGCGGCCAGAGAAACCGCGTCCATCTGGCCCGCATGCTGAAATCCGGAGCCAATGTAATCCTGCTCGATGAACCGACCAACGATCTCGACGTCAACACCTTAAGAGCCCTCGAAGAAGCCTTGGAAAACTTCGCTGGCTGTGCCGTCATTATCAGTCATGACCGCTGGTTTTTAGACCGCATCGCCACCCATATCCTGGCTTTTGAGGGTGAGAGTCAGGTAGTCTGGTTTGACGGCAACTACTCCGAATATGAAGCGGATCGCAAAACCCGTCTCGGAGCCGTCGCCAATCAACCGCAACGCATTAAATACCGTCATTTAACCAGAAATTAGGAGAATAACATTGAAAATTGGCTTTACGGGTATAGAGCTCCAGGAAGGCAAAGTTAAATTTAACGATAAAAACCTGATTGCTCTGGAAAAAAAAGATAAGCCGAAAAAGGTCTCCCCTTTTTTTGCCGAATTTATTTGCGACGAACTGGTTCATGTTGAAGCCATCATCATCCCGGCCGACAAAATTCTTGATCTTCTAATCTTTGATCTTGAAAAGATTGAAACCCGGCTCTCCCGCACCGACAATGAAGAGGAGAAAAAACTGCTGCAAAGAGCCCAGCAGAGCCTGGAAGAGGAGATCCCCTTATGCGATTCAGAGTTCAGCAAGGATGAAGCGGCAATAATTATCAGTGCTGATCCCTACAGCCTCAAACCGGTTATCCAAATCAACGGTGATGAAGAAAATGACGAACTTATCGCTAAAGTACTCGAAAAATCCGGCTACATGTTTTTTTATACGACCGGCCCCTCCGAATCCCATGCCTGGCTCATAAAAAAGGGCTCCGACATTATCACCTGCGCTGCCAAGATCCATTCCGATCTGGCCCGGGGTTTCATCAAGGGCGATGTTGTCGGGTTTAACGATTATCTTGACTGCCACAATTTTAACGAGTGTAAAAGCAAGGGTATAGCCCAAATCGTAGATCGAGATTATGTGGTTCAGCCCAATGAAATCATAGAAATCCGTTTCAATGTCTAAGAGGATGTCCGAGAGAGAATTCAAAAAAGTAATAATTTTCAAAAAAAATAACTTTTACCGGAAAATCCCCTTGCATTATCATTAAAAGTACGCTAGTATATCGCGATTCAATCCAGCAGGCTTTTAGTCTTTGCTGGAAATTAACAACGCCATCAAGAATGGCACACTATGCAAGAGGATGTTATGTCAGAGCAAGTCGAAGGTACGGTAAAATGGTTCAATGATGAAAAAGGTTTTGGATTTATTGAGCAAGAAGGTGGAAGTGATGTATTTGTACATTTCAGCGCGATTAACGGTTCAGGCCGGAAGACCCTCCATGAAGGGCAGAAAGTCACTATGGATGTGACCCAAGGTCAAAAAGGCCCTCAGGCTGAAAATGTTACCCCCCTTTAAGTAACAGCAATCGGCACGATCACTACAGATCGTGCCGATTGATTTTTCGCCCACCGGAAATTCCCCTACCCCTGAAAAACCTGATCCCACTACACCCCGCAAATAAATATTGCAGATTCCCTACATAGATGCATTCACTTCCTACGAGCGTAAAAAGTCACGGGATGGCTGAGTAACCTTTTTTCCAACAGCTTGAGCTGCTCATGAAAGAATATATTGTCGGCCTCATTTCAGATACGCACGGATTACTGCGCCATGATGCATTTGATTTCCTCAAAGGATGCGATGCCATCATCCATGCCGGTGATATCTGCAACGACAACATTATCACCCAACTCTCCACTATCGCCCCGGTTCATGCCGTCCGCGGCAATATGGACTTCAATGCAACTTATCCGGCCAGCGACCTGTTGACCATCGGCAAAAATACCTTTTACATCCTCCACGACCTTGAGAAACTCGACCTCGACCTACAAACTGCCGGGGTTGATGTTGTTGTCTTTGGTCACTCACATCAACCGGAGAGTTTCCGGCGTAATGATGTTCTCTACATCAACCCGGGCAGCGCTGGCCCCAAACGCCGAGACCGACCTATATCTTTAGCCCGACTGCATCTTAAAAACAACTGCCTGATTCCTGATTTTATCGAACTTGGAGCCTGACCCTCTTAAATCCCCCAAAACAACAACAACTATTTTGTTGACATTTTAACCAGCTCTCACTATTAAAAAGAAACATTATTTAAAAGGGTTTTACAAGCCCTCATCTATCTACTTTCGAGCAAAAACTAAAAAATCATTATCCCAAAGTTCAAATTAAATTTACACAATGATAAAATGGCGTTTTTCTTAGGGAAAATAGGATTTTTCCTAAGATGTAAATATGATGAACTCGTAAAAAGTCATGGGATGGCTAAGTAAAAATTTCGATAGACAAGATGTTGTGGTTCTCCAGGCGCAAGACCATACATGTAGTATGTCGAGTGTCTGGAAAACCGACAACGCCCGAAGGAAGTGCCCTTGGGGTGCAACGCAGGATATCGGAACTTTTTACGACGCCATCATACATTAAACCGCCTTAATGAGTGTGGCAATAACCAACTCCTGCTCCTCCCCGGCCAGAAAAGGGTGCATCGGCAGAGAGAATACCTCGGACGCAATTTTTTCGGCTACCGGAAAATCGCCGACCTTATAACCCAGATCTGCAAAAGCCGGTTGTAGATGCAGAGGTATGGGATAGTG
>DAOVTG010000251.1 GCA_030633185.1 Deltaproteobacteria bacterium | reverse complement strand
CTATATCGGATTTGCGAAGCTGGAAAATCTTGGGGTTGCCAAGGTCATCAGTATGGGGAATAAAACTAATATTGATGAAGTTGACTATCTCAAATTTCTGGCCGCTGACGATGATACTAAGGTGATCGGTCTCTACCTTGAGAGTATGGAGAAAGGGCGCGATTTCATGGCCGCCCTGCAAGCTTGCGAAAAACCGGTTATCCTGCATAAATCAAATACTTCTGAGCAGAGCCAGATAATTGCGCAGTCGCATACTGCGGCCCTGGCGGTTGATGATGAGGTTGTCGATGCGGCCTGCCGTAAGGCCGGGGTTTTCCGGGTTCGTTCATTTCAGCAATTCATAAATTATGCCAAAGCTTTCTTGTTGCCGCCCCTGCTCGGTGATAATCTAATGGTGATTTCGCGTTCCGGCGGCCATGCCGTGGTTGCCGCTGATGCGGCCGCCGCCTTAGGTTTTAAGCTGCCGGGTTTAAGTGATGATTTTATCAGTAAAATTTCCGCTCAGTTTAGGGCCGCGGTTATAAAATTAACCAATCCGCTTGATCTTGGAGATATTTTCGATATAGATTTCTATGTGACTATTCTCGAAATGGCTTTAGAACGCGACGATGTCGACGGGGTCGTTTTGAATCATGTTTTTCAGGCGGAGAGTGAATTGGCTGCAACTTTGCGGATGGCCCGGCAAGTCGAGATTTTGACGGCCCGCTATAGTAAGCCCGTTACCCTGGTTCTTTTTTCCAGTGTCAGTGCGGTAGCAAAGATTATGGAAGAGATTTCGCTGCCGATTTTCAGTGAACCTTTGCTGGCCTTTGAGGCGCTCTCGGTCTCGCGTGAGCGGGTTCGGTATCTGGCGGCGGCCTCGGCCCCCGTTACCCCGTTACCGGCAATTGCTCAAGATGTGGCCCGGCCTCTTTTTGATGAGTGGCTGCAGGAAGCAGCCCGGCGTGATAAAACCCTTTTTGCCGATCAGGCCTTGACGGTTTTGCTGGAATATGGATTGCCGGTAGCGCCGTTTGCCTTGGCTCGTCATCCTCACGAACTCTTGGAGGAAGGTGATGATCTGGGCTTTCCCTTGGTTCTGAAGGCGGTAGTCGCTGGTTTGAGCCATAAAAGTGATGTCGGCGGGGTTTTGACCGGTATCAACGATCGCCGGGCTCTGGAGGATGTCGGTTCTTTACTTTTTGAACGTTTTTCCGACGATACCGGTTTTTGCGGTGTTCTGATCCAAAAGGAGGTTGATACCAGCCTTGAAATGATTGTCGGGGCGCGGCGTGATTCCTCTTTTGGTGATATCTTTTTACTGGGCTTGGGCGGAGTTTATGCCGAGATTTTACAGGATGTTCAGATTGTCCCGGCTCCTTTAAGCTGTGAGGTGATTGCGACAATGGTCGACCGGCTGCGCGGTGCCCGGATTCTGCGCGGGGCTCGGGGCCGGGCTGGTATAGATTTTTTACAACTCAATCGAGTGATGGCCGGTCTGCAGGCCCTGTTGCACGATTATCCGGAGATTTCTGAAATCGAAATCAATCCTTTGGTCTTTGTTGCCGGCAGCGGAGTGGTTGTCGATGGCCGGATTATCGTAAAATAAGAGAAATATAGTCATATACGCCTATTTATATTTATATTTTATAATATATTATGTTATAGGGAGATTGAAGGTCATTATTTAACGGGTCGGTATGATTCTAAAGGAGTTTTTCAAATGGGTATCAAAGTTAAAATAATTCTGTTAGGGATTTTATTAGGAGCCTTGACGGCGATTGCTGTTAGTGGCCTGTCACTTTATAATACTTACTCAATGCGTGATCAAATCCTGGAAAGTTTTCGCCAGACCTTGAGTGAAGAACGGGGCGAAAAGCTGAAAGCCGTAACCCAATCCCTGATGTCGGTGATTGCCGGCATGGACACCGGGCGCGAGATGTACGTCGAGGGCGAGCAGCTGAAAGTTATAGGGGTTATCAATCAGCTTCGTTATGCTGATGACAAGAGCGGTTATTTTTGGGTTAATGATCTCGATTGCAAAATTATTACCCATCCCATAAAACCAAAGCTTAACGGTAAAAACCTGAAAGATCTCAAAGACCCCAATGGCAAATATGTTTTTGCCGAGTTTGCTCGGGTCTGTAGAGAGAGCGGCGAGGGGTATGTCGACTATTATTGGTCTAAACCGGGCAGTGAGAAGCCGGCGGCAAAGCTCTCTTTTGTTCAGCTCTACAAACCCTGGAATTGGGTTGTCGGAACCGGTATCTATCTTGATGATATCGATGTGATGGTTCAGGATCGTTATAATGATATTGACAAATCAATCGATCGTTTTATTTATATGTTGTTGGGGCTGGTGGCGGTGGGCCTGACGGCCGGTATCATTCTGGCGTACGGACTGGCCACAACTATTACAAAAGGTATTAAGAAATTTACTGATAATATCTCTCAGGCGGCTGATCAAATGGCAGTCGCCTCGGAGGAGGTGGCCAGCGGCAGTGATTCGCTTGCCGAAGGGGCGTCACGTCAGGCCGCCTCTCTTGAAGAGACAGCGGCTCTCTTGCAAGAGATTAGTCATATGACCGAATTAAATGAAAGTAATACCGGGGAAGCTGAAAAGTTGGCCATTGAGACTGATAAGGTTGTTCAGGGCGGTGCGACGATGGTTAAAGAGATGATCGTGGCCGTTCAAGAGATCAGCCAAGCTTCGAACGAGACTGCCAAGATTATCAAAACCATCGATGAAATTGCTTTTCAGACCAATCTTTTATCACTTAATGCTGCGGTTGAGGCGGCTCGGGCCGGGGAGGCCGGGGCCGGTTTTGCCGTGGTCGCCAATGAGGTGAGGATGCTGGCCCACCGCAGTGCCGAGGCTGCTAAAAATACGGCTGAATTGATCGGACAGGCAGTTGAGCGTTCCGATAGTGGGGTTGAACTCTCCCGGAAAGTTGATGAATCATTCACTCAAATCAGTGAAGTTACAAGTAAGGTTCGTACCTTGATTGCCGAAATATCCGAGGCTTCAGTGAAACAGACTGGTGGTCTCAAACAGGTAAATAGCGCCGCTTCCGAGATGGAGTCCGTGACCCAGGGGTTGGCCGCAAATTCTGAAGAATCTTCTGCCGCGACCAACGATCTACGGCATCAGACTGAGCATATTGTTGAGATGTTGGCCGGCCTTAACTGTTTGGTGGTCGGTGGTCTAAGCCGGGAGTGCAGGAACCAAAATGTTCAATCGGTGCAAGGTGGTGGTTTTCTCAATAAACAACAACAGCTTGCCAGCGACCAGAAAGCCCTGCCGATGAGTGAAGAGTTTTGATGGTTTTTTTATGTGCTTTTCATCTGTTTAGCTATGGCTCCAAAACTTAGTTGGATTTTACCCAAATTTAATTTTTGGCCAACAAATGATGCCCTCGTAAAAAGTCACGGGATGGCTAAGTAAAAATTTCGATATACAAGATGTTGTGGTTTTTCAGGCGCGAGACCATACATGTAGTATGTCGAGTGCCTGAAAAACCACAACAGCGCAGTAGATCGGACTTTTT
>DAOVTG010000291.1 GCA_030633185.1 Deltaproteobacteria bacterium | reverse complement strand
GTGGAATGTTGTTTTACTGCGCTATTTCAATCCTATCGGGGCTCATGAAAGTGGCCTGATCGGTGAAGATCCTCGTGGTATTCCGAATAATCTATTACCTTATGTCTCCCAGGTTGCGGTCGGCCGCAGAGCGCAGCTCTCGGTCTTTGGTGACAATTATGATACCCTGGATGGAACCGGAGTGCGTGATTATATTCATGTCGTTGATCTGGCCTTAGGCCATCTTCGGGCCCTGGAGGTGATTGGGAAGAGTCCCGGATTACTTTGTTGTAATCTGGGAACCGGGATTGGTTACAGCGTTCTTGAAGTTGTTGAAGCTTTCAGTCGGGCCAGTGGGGCTAAGATCCCTTATACTCTCGTTCCCCGGCGATCCGGAGATATCGCGACCTGTTATGCCGATCCCTCCTTTGCCAGTAAAACCCTGGGCTGGCGGGCGGAACGTGATTTGCTTTCAATGTGTGCTGATGCCTGGCGTTGGCAGTCACAAAACCCTGAAGGATATGGAGAAGATAATGATTGATCAAATTGGTATTGATGCCGGAAAAATCTGGAATGAACTGGAACTTAATGGCGAGATGACAACCGCTATCCTGAAAAAGAGCTTAGGCCTGACCCCCTTTAACCTTAATATTGCAATCGGTTGGTTAGCGCGTGAAGAGAAGATCTCGCTGAGTAGGAATGGTAACACTATTAAAGTGTTATTGAAGTAGAAACGGGTACCAAGAAATTGCCAGCCCATGTTTATTTTGACTTTTGTTCGGAGTATAGGGCAGAAATTATCGCCGATTCTTTACGTCGGGGGTTGTCTGCTTTAAATCTCGAAGGAGCGGTAAAAAGTGGTGACCGGGTTCTTTTAAAGCCGAATCTGGTCACGGCCAAAGCCCCGGAACTTGCCGTCACCACCCACCCCGAAGTGGTTCGGGCCGTAGCCATGGTGCTTAATGATTGCGGGGCCAAACTCTATCTGGGTGACAGCCCCGGTTTTGGTTCACTGGAGCGTTGTCTGGAAAAAAGCGGTTTAATGGCGGTGATGCGGGATCTGGATATTGCCATGGTCTCTTTTACTGAAGAGACCACCATCTTAGAACCCGAAAATCTGGTTGCAAAAAAGTTGACCTTGGCTGCGGCCGCGTTTGACTATGATAAAATCATTAATCTGCCCAAACTGAAAACCCATTCAATGATGGGTACGACTCTGGCGGTAAAAAACCTTTTTGGTTTTATTCCGGGCTTGCGAAAAGCAAAATGGCATTTGCGGGCCGGTCATGATCGCCACCTTTTTGCCAGGGTGATGCTTGATATTTATCAACAAATTGTTCCGGCCTGGAATTTTCTCGATGGTATAGTCGGGATGGAGGGGGAGGGGCCGACCGGCGGCACCCCCCGAAATTGCGGCCTTCTCGCACTCTCGGCTGATGCTCCGCTTCTTGATTATCTGGTCGAAAAATGGATTGGCTATCCTGAACTCACCCCGCTCAGCCAGGAAGCCCATAATCTTGGTTGGCTACCCGAAGAAAACCTTTACGCCTGCGGTTCGGCTGCATCAAAGTCGCTCTCTCCGGCAATAAAACCCGCCAAAGGAGCAAACCAGGCAACCTTTCCCGGTCAGCGTCTCTGGCGCCGGATATTTGTCCGGCGGCCGGTGATTACCCGTTCCCGTTGTCATCGTTGTCGGATTTGTGTTGAGCACTGTCCGGCGCATGCTATGAAATTGGTTGACGGTAAAATAGTGATTGACTATAAACGCTGCATCCGCTGTTATTGTTGCCAGGAACTCTGCCCCTATGGCGCGGTTCGGGTTGGCTATGGACTTAGTATTTATTAAAGGATTATAAATGAATCTCGAAAATTTAAGTTGTATCGATCTTGATGAACCTCGCCTTGAAGGTTTTTCCCTGTTTATCAGTGCCTGGCTCTATCAGGGAGAAGAGTTTACTTTTCTGGTAGATCCCGGTCCTTTATCAACAATCCCTCACCTTATTGATGAACTTAAGGTGAAAGGGGTTGAACACCTCGACTATATTCTGCTTACCCATATCCATATCGACCATGCTGGCGGTACGGGAGAGCTCTTGAAAAGCTACCCCGAGGCGCAAGTAATCTGCCATCCTCAGGGGATCAAACATATGGTGGAGCCGGAAAAACTCTGGCAGGGTTCATTGAAAGTCTTAGGTTACAT
>DAOVTG010000264.1 GCA_030633185.1 Deltaproteobacteria bacterium | reverse complement strand
TGGCTAAGTAAAACACAAGATATAGTGGTCATTTTTTCAAAAGTTCTATTCTCGGACAGCCTCCTAGCCATCCCGTGACTTTACGAGGGCATCAACATTAATAGAGTACTTCCGACAGACCCAACATATCAAGCATATCGTAAACCCCGGGCGACTGTTTGACAATCCAGCGGGCCGAGCGCAAGGTTCCCCGAGCAAAAGGTTCCAAGGATTGGCTGTGATGGGTGATTTCAAGACTCTCACCTTGCCCGGCAAAGATAATTGAATGTTCACTGTTAAAGGTGCCGCCCCGTAAACTGGAGATGGCGATCTCTTTTTGGGGCCGGGGCCCGATCAAGCCCCAGCGAGCCTTATGCCGCAGAGCCTCAGCCAGTGACCAGCCCCGCTTTTCCGCCACTATCTGGGCCAACTTCAAAGCTGTACTGCTGGGTGCATTACGTTTTTCACGATGATGTTTCTCGACAATTTCAACATCCACCGCATCACTTGGCAAAACCGTAATCGCATTGGCCGTCATGCGCCAGACAAGATTCATCATCAGACTCATATTGGGACTCAACAGCGCCGGCACCGAATGCAGAGTATCCGCCAACCGATCAAGCTGGGTGAGGGTAAAACCGGTAGTCCCTATAACCATTGGCACCTTTTTGGCGGAGGCCCAGACCGCAAAGGCCAAAGTCGCATCCGGAGAACTGAAATCGACAATAACATCCGGGGCCTGGGTTTGGCAAACTTTTTCAAGACAAGTAGAGCCCACGACTGACAGCGCCTGAACATCTTCATAATCTTCAAGATGCTCCATAAAAGCCCCGCCCATACGACCTGAAGCACCGGTAACCGCAACCTGTAGCATAAATTTTACCTTTGTTTTTTAGAAACTATTCAAATCAACAGTTGATGGCTAAGTAAAAAGTTCCGATTTGAGAGTTCTTTGTAATAGATCAGTCACCGCCTGCCGAGGATCCTTACCCTCTTCCAGAATCTTATATATCTGTTCGGTTATCGGAGCTTCAACTCGCAAGCGAGAGGCCAGCTGATAAGTGGAAATTGTTGTCTTGACCCCTTCGGCAACCATTGTCATACCATCAAGGATTTCCTGCAAAGGACGTCCCCGGCCCAACTCAAGACCAACCGTTCGATTCCGCGAAAGATCTCCGGTACAGGTCAAGACCAGATCCCCCATTCCAGCCAAGCCGGCAAAGGTCTGAGCCTTGGCCCCGGCGGCAACCCCGAGGCGGGTCATCTCCGACAACCCCCTGGTTATCAGGGCGGCCCGGGTGTTGGAACCAAAACCCAGACCATCAGCAATCCCGGCAGCTAAAGCCATAACATTCTTTAGCGACCCGCCAAACTCGATCCCGATTACATCGGGGTTGGTATAGACGCGAAAATTTTCACCACTAAAAATCTTCTGAACGACTTCGGCAACCGCTTCATCTTCAGATGCGGCGACCACCGCCGTCGGCAGCCCATGAGCAACCTCACGCGCAAAGGAGGGACCGGAAAGAAAAGCCAACTTAGCTTTAAGACCAGCATTTTTGAGCTCTTCCTGCAACACCTGTGACATCGTCATCAAGGTCTGGTTCTCAATTCCTTTCGAAGCGGAAACCAACACCAGGTTGTCTTCCAAGTGAGGCAGAATCTGACGAAAGACCTGACGCATAAGCTGCGAAGGCGGCACCAAAAGCAGGAGCTCCCGACCCTTGACGGCCTCGGCAATCGTATCGGTAAATTTCAAGCCCTCATGAAGTCTGATATCCGGCAGGAAAAGATCATTCTCCCGCTGCTCGCGCATCCGGAGAACCAAATCCGTTTCATAGGCCCAAAGTGTTACCTGATGACCGATACGAGCCAGCAGATCAGCCAGTGCCGTCCCCCAGCTACCAGCCCCGATTACCCCGATATTCATAACCTGTCCTTAATTTAGATAAGCTCATACTCTTTGAGTACCTGTTCCAACTGACTGCGAGTCGCAGTCGCCATCAGTGCCAGCGGCAGACGAATCTCCTCTTCGAGCTTGCCCATCATGGCCAGGGCGGTTTTTACCGGCACCGGATTGGTTTCCAGAAAGAGAGAGGCACATAAGTTCTGCAAGCGACGATTCCCGGCGGCGGCTTCGAGCCACTGACCGGCAGCGTACGCATCATAGATTCCCGCAATTAAGGAAGGTGCGATATTGGCGGTTACCGAGATCACACCGCGACCGCCGACACACATCTGTGGGAAAAAAGTGAAATCATCGCCCGACAAAAGATAAAAATCGGGCTCGCACAAAGCCACGATCTCGGAAGCTCGCTGCATTGAACCGGTGGCTTCCTTGATAGCTACCACATTCGGCAACTGAGCCAGCCGGGCCACGGTTTGCGGCAGCATATCAACACTTGTACGACTCGGCACATTATAGAGAACAATCGGAATATCGACACTTTCGGCAATGGCTTTGAAATGTTGATAAAGACCCTCCTGGGAAGGTTTATTGTAATAGGGGGTTATCAAGAGGGCACCATCGGCTCCGGCATCCTTGGCATGCTGAGTCAGACGGATAGCTTCGGCAGTATTGTTGGAACCGGTTCCGGCAATAACCGGTACCCGGCCGGCAACCGCATCAATCACAATATCAACAACCTGGTGGTGTTCATTATGTGACAGGGTCGCCGACTCCCCGGTTGTACCACAGGGTATAATCGCATCCGTACCGCCTTCAATTTGAAACTCGACCAACGCCCTTAAGGCGGTTTCATCAACCACTCCTTCTTTAAACGGGGTAACAATCGCTACCATCGCTCCTGCAAACATCATCTCTCTCCTTAACAGTTACATCGACTATTGACAAAATCGCACCCCAAGGGCACTTCCTGCGGGGCGTAAAAAATCCGACTCCAGAACCCCTTTATATACGATTACCGCCCCCCCTTCAAGAAAAACTTCATTAAAGATCGATCCCTCTTTTTCATAATGAACCATCAGGCACTCTCCGGCCCTGGTAACCACTTCAGTCGGTGACTTGACGAGTCCATGTTCAGAGGCAAGCAGGACGGCGGCCACTGCACCGGTACCACACGCCAAGGTCTCACCTTCGACCCCGCGCTCATATGTACGAATCGACAAACACTGTTCGTTAACCACTTCGAAGAAGTTGACATTGGTACCCGCCGGCGCAAACTCCTGGTGATAACGAATCCGTGCACCCCGTTCGGCGACCGCAATAGAAGCTAGATTTTGATCTACAGTTACGATTGTATGAGGAACGCCGGTATTAATGAAATCGACGATTTCCGATTCTCCATCGCAATCAAGT
>DAOVTG010000031.1 GCA_030633185.1 Deltaproteobacteria bacterium | reverse complement strand
GATACGCCCAACCGGCTGGCTTTCATAGACCTGCTGGGCCACACTCCAGGGCTCAACCCCCCGGGAGACTAAGTCACCGGCGATAATAAAAGAGCTGGGGGTTGCATTAGAGTAACGAAAGGATCCCGTATCAGTCAGGATGGCGGTATAAAGATTAACGGCAACATCGAGCCCGAAACCAGGATTGAGACAAATCGCCAGCTCATAGATTAATTCACCGGTGGCACAAGCCCGGGAATAGATAAGATTGATATCAGCCGCCGAATCAGCGGTCAGGTGATGATCTATACACAACGATTTACCATAGCCCTGCCATTCGGCCAGATCCTTACCGGCCCGTTCAAACTCACTACAGTCGAGCAGACAGAGCAGATCGCAGGTTTCAGGCAGCTGATCAACCAGTAATTCGGCTCCAGGCAGAAACTCGTAACTGTAGGGAAGGGCGTCACGATTGTAGACAATCACCTGCTTACCCAATGTCTTAAGGAGTAGAGCCCAGGCCAAAGACGAACCCACGGCATCACCATCAGGATCAATATGGCCAGCAATCACGATGGTTTCGGCCTTTTGCACTGCAGCCAGGGCAAGAGCCTTCTTATCAGCACCAATCAGGCTCATTTAATACTCTTCTTCCCGTTTAATACGACCAAATATCTCTTCCATGTGCTCTCCCTTGTCGGTTGTTTTATCATAGCGGAAATGGAGTGCGGGAATTCTTTTCAGGTGCAGGCGGCGCCCCATTTCACGACGCATAAAGCTGGCCGTACTCTGTAGACCTGACAAGGTATCAGCTTTTTCCTGGTCACTTCCGTAGACCGTAAAATAGACGGTTGCCTGGCCCAAATCAGGGGAGACCTCAACATCCATGACCGTAACGAAACCGATACGCGGATCTTTAATATCGCGCAGCAACATAGAGGAGATTTCACCTCTTAGCTGATCTCCGATACGCCGGCAACGCTGGCTGCGTTCTTTCATTTAAACATCCATCATAAAATCACGGGATGGCTAGCCATCATAATTTGGCAGCGACTTCTTCTATTTCAAAGGCCTCAATTACATCACCGGCCTTGATATCGTTGTAGTTCTCTATGCCTATACCACACTCAAAACCGGAGGCCACCTCTTTGGCGTCATCCTTGAAACGTTTCAAAGATGAGATTTTACCCTCGACAATAACCACATCATCACGCAACAAACGAACCTGGGAGTTACGTTTCAGCTTGCCATCAACAACCCGGCAACCGGCGATAGTTCCGACTTTGGAGACCATAAAAGCCTGGCGCACCTCAGCCCGGCCCAGATAAACCTCACGTATTTCGGGTGCTAAGAGCCCCTCCATCGCCAGCCTCAGATCTTCGAGAAGATCATAAATTACCGAGTAGAGCCGGATATCGACATGCTCCTGCTCCGCCAGCTGCTGGGCTTTAAGATCAGGACGAACATTAAATCCGACGATGATCGCTTGTGAAGCAGCCGCCAACATGACGTCCGCTTCCTTGACACCGCCGACCGCGGCATGCACGATTTCGACCTTGACTTTGGCGGTTGCCTGTTTTTTCAAAGCCTCACTGACGGCCTCGACCGAACCCTGAACATCACCTTTAACGATAACATTAAGCTGCTCGACTTCGCCCTCTTCCATCTGTTCGAAAAGATCTTCTAACGAAATCTTACTGGTTTTAGAGATTTCCCGTTCACGAGCTTTGTGCTGACGATTCGAGGTCAACTCCTTAGCCTGTTTTTCCGATTTGACGACATTGAAATCATCTCCGGCTGAAGGTACTCCGCTTAAGCCTAAAATCGCAACCGGGGTTGAAGGACCGGCACTCTCTATCTGTTCACCCTTATCATTAAGCAGGGCTCTGACCCGGCCACTGTAGAGCCCGGCAACAATAAAGTCTCCCGGCTTAACCGTCCCATCCTGAACCAGAACCGTAGCCACGGGCCCTTTACCCCGATCGAGACGGGATTCAAGCACGACACCACTGGCAACCTTGTCGGGATTAGCGGTAATCTCCATCATCTCCGCCTGGAGCAGAATCATCTCCAGAAGGGTGTCAAGATTGAGCCGTTGTTTGGCTGAAACCTCGACAAAAATGGTCTCACCTCCCCAATCCTCAGAAAGCAGATTATGTTCGGATAACTGCCGCCGAACCTCGTCGGGACGGGCGTTCTCTTTATCAATTTTATTAATTGCGACAATTATCGGCACGTCGGCGGCTTTGGCATGATTGATCGATTCAATCGTTGTCGGCATCACCCCATCATCAGCCGCGACCACCAAAATAACAATATCAGTAACCCCGGCTCCGCGAGAACGCATCGAGGTAAAAGCTTCATGGCCCGGGGTATCAACAAAGGAGATATCTCCTTTCGGCAGTGAAACCATATAGGCCCCAATATGCTGCGTGATGCCGCCGGCTTCACCATCGGCTACCTGAGTTTGACGAATGGCATCAAGCAGTGAGGTTTTGCCGTGATCGACATGCCCCATAATCGTCACCACCGGCGGTCGGTTGACCATATCCTCAGGTTTATCTTCGACTCGTTCAAGGACCAACTCTTCATCGAAAGCAACATTCTCGACCGTATGCCCAAACTCCTCGGCTACCAGACCGGCGGTATCAAAATCAATCGTCTGGTTGATAGTTACCATACTGCCCATGACCATCAATTTGCCGATCACTTCTCCGGCCTTGATACCCATCTTTTTAGCCAATTCACCAACACTGATGGCATCGGTAATTTTAACCACTCGTTTAATCTGTTTGGGCATCGTGATCTCGGTTTTCTGGCCGCTCTTCTTTTTGGCGGCCCGGCCTCGACGACCCTTACCCCGATCATCAGAAAAATTAAAGTTTTTTATAACCGATCGACGCGACCCCCTACGACTTCGATTTTCAGTTGCGGGTGAACCATTATCAACCGTCGTCGAAACTCCATCTTTCTTGCGTGTTCTACGACCCTTTTTGCCACTCACCTCTTTCTCTGCGACAGGACCGGGAGCTCCACCGGCCGCAGGTGTAACGGCAACCTCAGAACCTCGACCAGGCACCGGTTCCGAACCTTTTCTTTGGCTTTTACTTCGGGGTGGCCGACCTCCGGGTCGAGTGTTTAAATCATTTAAAGCCACCCGACCAATAACCCGCGCACCGCGAGATCCGGTCTTGCCTCTCTTCTCCGTCTTTTCGACGGCTGGAGTTTTCTCTGCTTCTTCACTGTCCGGTAAAGTCGACACCGGTGGCAACTCAGCCTCTTGAGGAGCTGTATCTCCAGATTTTTCATCAATAGCAGCCTTGGTTTCGACTTCCGAATCAGCTACCACCTCGGCTGACACCGACGCAGCCTTTTCAGGTTCGGCTTCAGTTTCAGTTTCAGTTTCGGCTTTGACCTCGAGCTCGGAGACTTCAACCTCAACCGCCGCCACCGGTTTGCTAACAACATCCGACACAACCGTACCCGGAATCTGGCCGAACGCCGCTTCAGAAACAAGCTGAATATCGACCGGAGGAGTTCCGGATTCAGGCTCTTGTAAAGTCTTAGTCTCGGCGTCAAGAGGCTCTACAACCTCGACCTCAGGCTCATCACTGATCTGCTCAACCGGCTCAGAAGCAGTTTTCTCGACCACCTTTCGGCGCCGCCGACGAACCCCGGAACCAACCCGTTTTTCAACCACACCAGGGCCTTGATATTGACTACACCAAGCTTTGACACGATCAACATCATCCTCATTCAGAGGACTGAACTTGGTGCTGACCTTGATCTCCAAAGTCTCTAAAATCGTAATAAGTTCGGACTCTTTCAGCTTCAGAGCCCGAGAAAGTTCATAAACCTTGGTTTTCTTTTTTTCCCGCAGAATCAAGGTTGGCTACCCCCTAACACATCAATTAATAAGATCAATTTCTTTCGCACTCAACTTGTGATAAACTCGCAAACAACCACGGAATGGCTAAGTAAAAGTGTACGACTTTTCGGATCCAGAGCCTCGGCCCCGACCGGCAGGCGACCAAAACGACGCTTGCCGACGAAAAATCGGTCCAGACACTCAGTTTTTTTACAGATGTAGTAACCCCGCCCCGGAGCCCGGAAGCGAATGTCATAATAAAGTTCAGCCCCGACCAGAACCAGACGGCAGAGACTTTTTTTTTCCGCCCTCTGACGACAGATCAGACAGGTACGTAACGGAACCACCTCAGACTTAGATTTACTCTTCAAATTCCGTCGAAACCACTGGATCTTTTTCAACAGCTTCGACTTTATCGACCGGCAAGACATCCTCGGTGCACGGCACCACCTCTGCATCAACCGGTTCATCCTCGGCTTTGACCGAGCTTGCATCGGCAGCTGCCGGATTTTCAGGTGCGACTTCTTCCGACTCCGAACCCTCTTCAGCTGAGCCGGAGTCACTGTCCGTATCTTGAGCTGTTTCTTGAACTTGCTCATCCGGAGGCGGTGGTGGATTTTCGGCCGCCTCTTTAAGAGCATGAAAAACGATCACGGCCCGCTCAATCAACTGGGCGGGATTGACCCCTTCGGTACCGATAATATCACCGAGTTCAGCCACTGTGCTGCCAGCAATATCCTCTATTTTACGAAAACCGTTATCATAAAGCAGCTCCATTGCCGTATTATTGAAACCCTCGAGATCTGCCAACGGCGAAAAGAGCTGTTCAAAATCACTCGCCACCCGAGAAGCAGATTTGACATCAAGTTTCCAACCGGTCAGTTTAGCCGCCAGCCGTACATTAAGACCACGACGACCAATCGCTAAGGAGAGTTGCTCGTCAAGAACCACAATCTCCATCGTATGCTTATCTTCGTCAAGAATAATTTTATTGATCTCCGCCGGTGAAATAGCGTTGCAGACATAACGCACCGCATCCGGATTCCAGCGAATAATATCGATCTTCTCGCCCTTTAGTTCCTGAACCACGTTCTGAACCCGCGAGCCTCGAACCCCGACACAGGCACCAACCGGATCAACATCATAATCGCTGGACGATACCGCAATCTTGGCCCTGATACCGGGTTCACGAGTGGCCCCCATGATTTTGATTACTCCTTCAAAAATCTCAGGAACTTCAACCTCAAAAAGCCTGATCAGAAAACCAGGATGAGTCCGCGAGAGGACAATTTTAGGCCCCTTGGCGGTAATCTCAACTTTTAACAGATAGGCCCGAATCCGTTCACCCTGACGAAAATTCTCTCGGGGAATAGTCTCGGAACGAGGCAGAATTGCTTCAGTGCTACCCAGGTTGACAATCAGATTGCCGCGTTCGACTCGCTGCACCGAACCACTGATAATCTCACCGACTTTTTCGTGGTACTCCTCGTAAATACTCTCGCGCTCAGCTTCCCGAATTTTCTGCATGATGACCTGTTTAGCGGTCTGAGCTGCAATCCGACCGAAATCATCGGTTTCCAGCTTCAAGCCCAGGCTGTCACCAATTTCAGCCTCAGGATCAATCTCTAAAGCTTCATGCAAAGAGATCTGATAGTAGGAGTTTTCTACCTCTTCGACGACCTCAACAAATTCGAAGAGTTCAATCTCCCCGGATTCCTCATCATATGAAGCCTCGATTTCACGAGCCGCACCAAGCTTCTTCTTGGACGCGGTAACCATCGCCGATTCAATTGCCTCGATCAGAATCTCTCTGGGAATATTCTTCTCTTTACTGACTTGATCAAGTATGAAGCTCAAACTTGAGGACATAACCTTATATATAACTCCCTATCACTTATTAAAATTATAGACCAAATTGCTCCTGGAAGTCTCATCCAGCGGCACAATAAAGGTTTCACCATCAACCTCTATAGTCACCGTCATGGGGTGCTCCCGGCAATCACGCAAAATCCCTTTAAAACGCCGACGGCCGTCATACGGCTTAGCCAACTTTACTTTAATAATCTCTCCGAGATGGGTCTTAAAATCCTTCGGCCGACTTAAACGACGATTTAAACCGGGCGATGATATCTCAAGATTGTAACGGCTCGAAATCGGATCCTCAACATCAAGCAGGGCTCCAAGCATCCGGCTGACATGGGTGCAATCATCAAGGGTGATACCCTCTTCCCGATCGATATAGAGACGTAAAAGAGCACTCTCATCACTTTGAGCAAATTCCAGCTCAACCAGTTCATAACCAAGGTTGAACAGTAAATCCTCAGCCAGAGCCCGAACCCGAGCCTGCTGATCCTCATACACTTCCGACGTCTCAACCATCAACAAGAATCGCTTTTAGATAAAAAAAGTGGGCTCCTATTAAGAGCCCACTTGCAAAAAAGCCGTTACCAGCCAGAGAAATTTCGCAAACCGGAGGCACTTCTATCATTACAATTAATAAAATGCAAGCATTTATTGATGTGAAGGGAGAAACTAAAAGATATCTGCAGCAAAGATATAGAGCTTAGTTCCGGCCCGACGCCAGCAATCCGGTGCCAAACCGGCCTTGTGGCAGGTATGAGCCAAGAACTCCTCGCGATTCCAACCATATTCGACGGCCACCTGGGGCAGGAGAAGTCCGGAAGAGTTTTCGTGACGAATCAGAAGACCGTGTTTACCAACCTCGACAATATCGGGATCATCAATCTCGCGCAAGGGGGTCAGTACCGAGAGTTCAATTTCGATCTCCGGCCACTCACCGATTGTCATCTCGGGAAAGCGGGGATCATCAAAAGCCGCCGCCTTAGCCATCTCGCGAATCGTCTGATAGAGCGGTTTAAAGGCTTCGATATAACCGATACAACCTCTTAACTCACCATTTTTTTTCAGGGTTACAAAAGCCCCCCGTTTCTCCTTGAGCACCGCACTCTCAGGCACATCATCGGGTAGGTCACCATCCTCAAGCCGGGCTTTGATCACCATCTTAACCTGATTACGAAGATACTCTTTTTCTCTAGCAGTAAGACCAAAATCAACGATTTCATGATTCATTACATTAACTCCTAATGTAACTATTAATAAAATGCGGCTGACATATAGCCAACCACGCGACTATTGTCACCGCAAACCTCACCGGAATGTCGATAGGTGAGAATCTGAGCTCGATCAGCACCAATGTTCTGCGCCGCCAACATCACACTGAGCAGGGGCCCGGCACCGCAGGCTTCGGCCTGACGATTTTCAATTAAAGACCAGAAAGCAGCCGGATCAAAAGCGGCAACAGTTTTAACAATCTGTTGGTCAAGCTCTTGCGCTTCGACCGCGTTATGGAAATGGGAAAGATCACTGCTGGCGACCAGCAGAAGCCGACGACCGACGGCCAGTTGAGCCACAATTTCGGCCAGTTTCAGAGCTTGAGACCAGCCCTGTTGGCCCATAATCATCGGCAGCAGCCTGAAATTGCCGAGAACAACCTGCAAAAAGGGCAGCTGAACCTCTAAAGAGTGCTCAAAACGATGAGCTTCAGAGACAAAACTGATCTCGGGATATTTGCTGATAAGTTCGGCGGCAAGCTCACGGTCGACTTCGACCTCGCCCAACGGGGTCATATAATTGCCCGCATTATAGATAGATATGCCATCAAAATAGTGGTGATGCGTGGGGGCCACGACCACCACCAGATCAAACTTGCACCCCTCTATCAACCGATAGGCGTCGGCCGCAACCGCACCGGAAAAACTGTAACCGGCATGCGGCACCAGCAAAGCCACAGGCTCCGATTCATCAATCGCAGAAGCTTCGGCTTGCGCCAGATAACCCTCAATCTCATTGCGCAAAGCAACCGGATCATCACTGTAAAAAGTGCCCGCTACGGCTGACGGGCGCAAAACTCCATTATTCATATCTCCCTCCATCGTAACTATTCAGATACCATCTGCAAACTGCCGGGATTGGGGTCATTGCTGGTACCAGGAGCGAAGCAATGTTCGCCGCCATTTGTTGATGCCCTCGTAAAAAGTCACGGGATGGCTAAGTAAAAATTTCGATATACAAGATGTTGTGGTTTTAGAGCTCTTAAATGGGGTCAAATTGACAATGGCTATTGACAGCACTATGGCTTATACGTTTATCCTGACACACCATCGTCAAGAATTGACCCCAACCGAGACAGCAAGTCTGGCACCGAGAAAACTGCAATAGAGTTTCAAAAGACGTCTCTCCTCATCATTGAAAGGAATCGTCTTCCGGTTACGTAAGAGCAAAAGAACGCCAAGCGCTCCAGGCGTACGCAAATGTTTCAAGGGCAGGGCCAAAACTCGACCCGGAGACCGGAACTCGACTTCAAGTTCTGCGGCCAGCGCCCCCTCGGGAGGCTTTCCGCCAGTCGCGGGTTCACCCTTGGCAAAAACTTGACTGACAAGGTTATCCTGATTTACAGTTATGGCCATACGACCTAGAATCTCGGCCGACCGACCACTTCCGAAACAAAAACCGGGGGCCAGACCCAAACCTTTTGAACCCGGCAGATAAAGGATCAGAAGTTCCAGGCCCAACGCTGAAAAAAGCTGACCGGCCGTGGCTTCGACATATGCGGAAAAGCCTTCGTGCAAAACCGCCAGTTCAGAAAGTTTCATGGTAGTTTCAAAGAGCTCTTCACGATCAACATGCTTTTTTACAACCCGACCGGAATCAGCCTCGACAACCCCCCTCCCATCAAGACGCAGATCATCAAGAGCGATATCAAGAGAGGCTGCGATATCGGTTATTTCATCGGCAAGATTTTCGAGTAACTCTTTAAAATCGGTTTCATTAATCGCAAACGCGCTCCCGGCCAGCAGGCTTAAAGCTTCCGCCTTTTTCCGGTATTGAACTTCATTTTCGGAACCTCTCAAAACTTCGTCATCAGTTTGCAGATCAAGAAGATGGGCCATCTGATTGGCCAGTATCACATAAGCTCTAAGCCCCGGCAACGACTCGGTAAAGTTGCGCCAGTTAGAACCGGGACGATGTCGACCGATAATCCGCACCAATTCGGTCGGCAACCCCCAGGATTGAGCAAGCAGGGATCCCACCTCTTGGTGATTACAGTAAAAGGCTTCATTTTCAGCCCGACAAAGATCATACTCCGCCCCCTGGTAACCCTGTTCGAGAATCCCGGCATAAGTTTCACCATGCAGGTGGCCGAGAATAAGTTTACCGACATCATGAAGCAGGCCGCCGACAAAAGCGGCCTCGGACTCTTTGAAACCGTCGGCCCGGGCCAGCTCGCGGGCGAGCAGCGCGGTCGCCAGGGAGTGGCGCCACAAACGCCGGTAAACCGTCCAGCGCGGCAACAGCGTAAACATCTTAGAGACACTAAGACCTAAAACCAGACGGCGGATATTATCAAATCCTAAAATTACAATCGCCCGGCTAATAGTTGTGATTTTGGTTCCCCGAGGGTTGTAAAAAGTCGAGTTGGCAACCTTTAAAACCTGAGCCGTCAAAGCCGGATCATCAAGAATTGCCCGGCCCAATTCTTCACCGCCGATCTCAGGATTTTCGAGCGCCGTTTCAACCCGTAAAAGAATTTGCGGCAACTGCGGAATCCGTTTTTCGGTATCTATAAAACGTTTAACCTGAGCCAGAGCTTTGACCTTGCTATCAACTATCGTCATTATTAGATCCTACCCGTACTTCAACTTCAAGCACAACCTGGCAACCTTGATCACTGCCGCCGATCTTCATGGAACCTCCGAGTTTAGAAGCGATCAGGCGGGCCAGGCTCAAGCCCACCCCCCAAGAAGAGGGCCGGTTGTTACCTGAAGCTCCGCAAATAAAGGGCTGCTGCATATCTTTAAACTTCGCTGGCTCAATCCCGGAACCGGTATCACGAATGGTTACGGTTAAACGCAAAATCCCTTCCGCGACCCCTTCAGACTCAGCATTGCAAACGACTATACCGCCGGAGGGACTGTTCTGCAAGGCATTTTCAAGAATCTCCCAGATCATGGCTCGCAACAGTTCGGCATCAGTAACAACCCGCTCAGGCAACTCGCCAACCGTCTGAAATATGATGGTCAAACCAATTTCCTCAGCCTGTCGCTTAGCCATGCTATTAAGTTCGGCGAAAAATTGGGGCAACTCTAAAACACCCGCAACCGGTTTTTTTTCGCCAACCTCAAGAGCATTGAAAAGGTAAACCTTTTCAAGACCTGCAAGAGCCTCCCGACAAGTTTGTTTGATCTCGACTACAAGTTTGCGGCTCTCCTCATCAATCTCCCCCATCTCAAGATTGATCGCCTGACTCGAAACATAGTTCAAAATTCCCTGAACCCGCTCCAGTGAACGCCGCTGGACGTTGGTTTTACGAAGATAGATCTCACTCGCCACCTTTTTGGTCTGAGAAACGGTTTTGCGACCGTCATCCAGTTCACCCTTGAGCTGCAGATTGTCAACCTGAAGACGCTTAGCTTCCCCGCGCTCTTCCACCCGGCGTTCAAAACGTTCAATTGCCGCAATCAGAGCCGGTTTAATATCGTTCTCAATACTCCATGGTTTGGTGATATAGCGAAAGATTCGCCCTTCATTGACGGCGGCCAGTACCGTACTGGCATGTGAATAACCGGAGAGCACCATGCGAATCACATCAGGATATTTCCGCGCCACCTCCTGAAGCAGCTCAAGCCCGTTCATCTCCGGCATCTTCATATCGGAGACAATCACCTGAACCGGTTGAGCTGCCAGGATCTCCAGGGCTTCCATGCCGCTTAAGGCAAAAAGGGCACGATAGGGTTCACCAATAAGACCCCTTTTCAAGGATTTCAAAACCCGCTGTTCGTCATCAACAAAAAGTACACTGTGCTTTTTTTCCGCCACCATTAATCACACCTTCTCAATATTCTTCCAGTACTATAGCCCCATCCTGGTCACGTTCGATCCGTGAGATGCCGGGGTAGATTTCTTCAATCCGTGCCACCAGCTGCGCCTGATCCTTGAGCTTTTTTTTCAGCTCTCGGTTTTCGCGACGCGCCTCTTCCAGTTCAAGAGCGCGAATTACAGTCCAGTAGAGATCATGGTTATTCCAGGGTTTGAGAATAAACTTGTAGACCCCAACCTCATTGATCGCCCGCAGAGTGGTTTCCAGATCGGCGTGACCGGTCAAAATGATCCTGATAATCTCCGGTCGCATTCGGCTGACCTCAGCCAGAAACTCAAGCCCGTCCATCCCCGGCATCAGGTAATCACTGATTACCAGACGAAGATCGGCAAATTTTTTGACCATCGACAAAGCTTCATCGGGACTGGTCGCAACTTCAACCCTGATAAAACCGGCGGTGGCAAAAACCCGGCGCACGGCATTCACCACTCGACTCTCATCATCGACGATGAGAATGCGATGAAAATCATTACTAAACGTCTCTGGTTTCATAATTTTATTCTCTCTATTCGTCGAAATGTAGAGCCCTGGCCATACGCCGCCACTCAAAGGCATTTTCGACCAGGGCCTGAACCTCAGCCGGCCTTAAAGGACGAATCATGAAGGCATAAAGTCCGGCCTGATTGACAGTCTCGGCAAGATTTCCCATATCTTGACGTTCAATCAGCATAATGCGAATAATCTGCGGATGAAGCCGACGGCAATCGGCCAGAAAAGCGGCCCCGGCCCCATCGACAAGCTGCAGGGCACAGATAATCATATCAACCTCGTCAAGCCGGGTTCGGGCCTGGGCCAGTGAGTCAACGGCAATCAGCTCGTAGCGAGCCGCAGACAGCGGATTCTCAAGTTCGGCGATTTTTTCGGGCGTCACGCCCACCAGAAGCAGGCGCAGATGATCCTTGAGCTTTTCGGATTCTTCAACTCCTTGCTCAAGCAGGGAGACAAAAAGATCAACCAGTTCGGGATCAAACTGGCGTCCCCGATTATCTAAAAGCTCCTGTACCGCAACCTTGAAATCAATGGCCCGGCGATAGGGTCGGCTTGAAGTCATTGCGTCAAAGGCATCAGCTACACCCACGATCCGAGCTCCCAAGGATATCTCCTGGGCCTCAAGACGATCCGGATAACCGGCACCGTCCCAACGTTCATGATGCTGACGGATGATAATACTGGCCGGACGTAAATAGTCGATTTTGCAGGTCATCTCAAAACCAAAAAGCGGATGCCGCTGAACTTCACGATACTGTTCGTCATTAAGCGGGCCATTGATATTGAGAACCGTTTCGCTGACCCCGATTTTACCGCAATCATGGAGCAGGCTGGCGTACACCAGATCGCGACAAAAATCCTCAGAAAGGTTTAAGGCCAACGCCATCCTCAGAGAATAATCACGAACCCGACTGCAATGACCTTTGGTGTAATGATCTTTTAACTCAATTGCTTCAGCCAGAGCCATCACGGTCTCAAGGTTAGCCCGCAAAAGCTGATTGCTGTAAGAAGAGATCCGACCACGATTCTCCGACTGTTTTTGCAAAATCTCACGGATAGTTTCCAGAAGCTCATCATTATTCCAGGGTTTGGTAAAAAAACGGTAGACCTCACCCTGATTGATCGCCTTGACCACAACATCCATCTCGGCATAACCGGTCAGGATGATACGCACGGTATCAGGGTACTCCTTTTTTACCACGTTCAAAAGTTCCAGGCCGTTCATCTCCGGCATCCGCTGATCACTGATAATCAGAGCAATCGGCTGGCGAGCCATAATTTTAAGGGCTTGTGCACCACTATCGACAACCAGCACATCCCATTCAGAATTAGCCAACACCCGACGCAAAGCATTTAAGACCATCTCTTCATCATCAACCAGAAGGATGGCGGGAAGTTGATTATCAAGTTCCATAATTAATACCTATCCCGCCACCTGACATTGATCCCGAAAACGACCGGGGATTTCGACCCGGTTAAAAATTTCGGGATCAAGAGGTTTAATATTCTCATCTCCGGCCGCAATCCGAACTAGATGGTCGGCAACATGAAGCAGGATAATAATCTCCTGATTAGCCCCAGCCACCGCCAGAGGATTATGGTGATAGAGGGCCGCTTCAATCATAGGATGAGGCATATTCCACCAGTTCAGAAGGTAGGCCCCGAGCCGAGCATGATCGACGCCTAAAATCTTCTCTTCCAACTGAGCCGGATCAAGTTCGGGGTGCTGTTTCTGCAGAGTGGTTATTTTGACCAGATCTTCGGGGAAATATTTAAGCATCACCAGGAGCCCGACATTATGCAAAAGCCCGACCGAGGCGACATCCTCAGGCAGCTTTTCATCATGAATAATATCATACATCTCACTTACCAGGCCGTTACAGGCAACCGCATGCTCCCAGATCGAGTCTATTGAGTAGGGCCCTGAGTCGGCCGCGCCAAGAGCCTGAAAAACCGCGCTACCAGCCACAATATCCTTTAACGCCATGAGCCCGATAAAGACGGATGCTCTTTTTAAGGAGGCGGTGCCGCTCTTGAAAAAGGCGGAATTGGCAACCTGGAGCACCTTGGCCGTCATAGCTGGATCATTTTCAATGACTACGACAATCTTGTCAAAGTCGGCATCAGCATCGATCAACGCCATCACCTGATGGTAAATTTTCGGCAACGTCGGCAGTTCGCCAACCGTATTGATCACCGCCAAAAGATTCTTATCGTTCAAAGTCTCTTCAATCTCAATCAGACCATTGACCAACTCTATCAGTTCACAGGTATTCCAGGGTTTAGCGAGATAGGTTTTAGCCGAACCATCGATCAAGGCCTTGTAAACAAAAGACTCCTCGACAAAACCGCTTAAAATCAAGCGGACAACCTGGGGATATTTTTCCCTAACCTCTTTAAGAAAAGTATAACCATCCATGCCCGACATCCGCATATCACTTAAGACCATATCAATCTTGCCTTTACCGGCGGCCAGCATCTTGAGGCCAAGTTCGCCGGAATCGGCGAAATAGAGTTTGTGACCGCTGTTGATAAAAGCCCGGCGCAAAGAGCGCAAAACACTCTTCTCATCGTCGACAAAGAGAATATTTTTTTGTTCAGTCATGTGGTTACATCCATTTAGCCACAGAAACACAGAGGGCACAGAGTAAAGCAGAAATGATTTTCCTCTGTGTTCTCTGAGCCTCTGTGGCTAATACAAAATTCGGTTCAGGCTCTGCCGGATTAAGCCGGGTTTGAGTTTGCCGTTGAGCGCGGTAAAGCAATAATAAAAGTTGTGCCCTCGCCGATAACCGACTCCACGGTCAGGTTGCCTTGATGTTTTTTAGTAACAATATCATACGAAATATTTAAGCCTAATCCGGTTCCTTTGCCAACCGGCTTGGTTGTAAAGAAGGGATCAAAGATGCGCTCCAGATTTTCCGCTTTAATCCCGGAACCATCATCGGCAATCTTACAGCGCACCCACTCTTCATCATATTCGGTATTAATCGTGATCCGCCCGAGCTCCTGGCGCTCCTGCTCTTTGATGGCTTGGGCCGCGTTAATAATCAGGTTTAAAATAACCTGATTGATCTCACCGCCGGAAGCCATAACATCGGGCAATTCCGGGTCAAGCTCAAGTTCGATTTCAGCACTATACTTATACTCATTGCGGGCAACAACAATCGTGGTCTCAATCGCCCGGTTAAAATTAAAACTCTCCCGCTCATCCATCTGGTCGATGCGGGAGAACTCCCGCAGTTTGGTAACAATCGAAGTAATACGTTCAAACCCATCCTTTGATTCACTGAAAAGATCATCGAGATCTTCGAGGATAAACTCAATCTGGAGATCCTCTTCGAGCTCCGCCGTCCGGGCCAGGGCCGCCGGCCCTTTCTCCGGGAGTTGACCGGCAAGTTCAGCCACGGTCTTACGATAGAGTTCCAGAAGTTTAACAAAATTTTTGATATAATTGGTAATGCTTTCAAAATTGCTGGAGACAAAACCGATCGGCGTATTAAGTTCATGGGCAATCCCGGCCGCCAACTGACCCACCGCTTCAAGACGTTGCGAGGTTCTAAGCTGCACCTGCATGGCCTTCTCTTGACTGACATCCCTTTTGACTGCGGCCAGCGAGATAATCTCACCCCCATCACTACGAATAGGAAAGATGACTGCATCTTCGTCAAAAAGGGTACCATCCTTACGTTTGTTAACAAAGGTGCCGCGCCAGGTACGACCTTTAGCTAACGTCTCCCAGAGATCCTTGTAAAAACTTTCATCCTGACGGCCGCTCTTTAAAACCGAAGGCTTTCCGCCGATCGCCTCCGACATCATATAACCGGTCACCTTTTCAAAGGCCGGGTTGACATACTGGATTATCCCGTCAGGATCGGTAACCACGACACTTTCAGCCGCCTGTTCGATGACGGCACTAAGCTGGGCCATGCGCCGAGCCATATGCTTGTGGCAGGTAAGATCATTGATCACGCCGATCAGGCCAGCCGGGCGACGATCACGCTCACGGTAGACACTGATTTTGAGTTCAAGAAAGCTCTGTATTCCGTTTTTACTCTCAAGTTCGACCTCACGGGTTCGCATCCCGCCTTTGAGAAAAAGCTGCTGGTCATCTTCG
>DAOVTG010000240.1 GCA_030633185.1 Deltaproteobacteria bacterium | reverse complement strand
GCTAAATGTTCAAAATCGATCCAGAAGACATCATCTTCTAAGCGATCATGGAAACAAAATTTAAAAGCTTCATCTTGAGCGTCGTAATTGCGATCGCCAGCAAGCAGGGTCTTGACTTTGTCGCGAGCGACCGAACGTCCCCTCTGGTCTCCCCCCTTTTCCCTCTCTTTTAGCCAGGCTGCGTACCAGGGCAGAGAAAGGGCCGGTAGAAAGGGCAACGGTCGCTGTAAACCTTCAAGAAAAAGGTCAAACAAAAGTTCAAACTCAACCCGGGCCCAGGACGGCTCTCGCAGTGGAAGAACAATCTGCTTTTTATCCGACAGGGCATGAAAGCGAGTCTCTGACACCGGTGAAAAATCGTCAGAAGTTACGCTGTTTCGGCTTGAGAGTTCGAGACCGAGATGGAAGATTGCCGATCTCATACGATCCTTCTCTTTGGCCTCTTTGGTTGGACGATAGAGAATCTGCCGGACTATACCATCCTCACCTCGATAGAGGTCAGCAATCTTTATTTGAATATCAAACTCATGCCCTCCCGGAGACACGGTAACGGCCTCCTGTAAAAGAGGCAGCGCTTGCGCACAAAAAGGCTTAAGAATTGTCGTCAGGGCTTGCGCAATCTTGACTTTATCGGCAAAAACCACCCGCCCCGGCAGCTTTGGCGGCAATTTACCGGCGGCCGCTAACCGGCTTTCCAGTTTGGCAACCATTACAGGATCATTGAGCTCAGCGGCCGGAGCCTCGAGGAACCAGGCGATCATCTCGTCGTAGAGTTGATATGAGTCAAGCGCATCCAGAGCAAAGGGTTCACTATCGTCAAAATGGTCAAGTTCTCCGATTTCGGGAGTAATATTGAGCCGCTCTTTAAGAAAATAGCGGGCCGGACTATTATAAAAACGAACCAGATCGGCAAGCTCAACCCGGTCGGGCAGTAGTTGCGGCAGATGGGCACCAAAAAAATCGGGGAGCTGCCCCTCCCCTTGGCCCAGACCGGCGGCGATTTTGGCCTGCACGGAGTCGTAGGAGAAGAGACGCTCATCAAGACCGGCGATATTCGCAGCTGTTTGAAAATAACGCAAGCTGAAAGGCTGAGGCGGATGGTCATAGAGCAAAAACTCGCGTAAAGAAGTTGTCTTAGCCTCAAGCGGTGCCGTAAAACACTCTTCGATGTAATCAAGCAATTCACTGATCACGACCGCCGGTGGACACAGATGGTTATCCTTGGGATCACGCCCTAAATAACTTAAAACTAAAGTCTTGCGGGCCGCCAGCAGGGTTTCTAAAAAAAGGTAACGATCCTCATCCCGAGCCGTCCGGTCACCGGCCCGGGGCACGGCGGCAATAAGATCGTAAGCGGGCGGACGCTGGCTCCGGGGAAATTCGCCATCATTAAGACCGAGCAGACAGATCATCCGGGCGGGCACAGCCCGAAGCGGCAAGATTGAAGAGAAGGTGATCCCGCCGGCAAAAAAACCGGTACCACCACGAAGCTCTCCCAAACCCTTTTTCAGGGCGGCAAGAACCGTCTCAGTACTTAAACAACAGTTTTCAGAATCATCCGAAGCGCCCCCCAACGCGGTTTCTAATTGTTGGTCGAAATTATCTATGACCTGATGCAGACGGAGCAGATCGCCGTCACTGCCGGGCGGCACCATCATAAAATCATTGATCAAACGATTAAGCTCCACCCGCCACCGAGCCGCTGGCAAGGCTTTCTTTAAACGCTGGTGAACCTCATCCAAGGCTGCAACAAAAGCACAAAAAGAGCCGAGAACCAGGGCTTCAGAGCCCTCAATACCGGGCAGCGGCATGAAATCTGACTCGGCCCCGAACCAAACCTCCCCGGCCATCGCCCCCGAACCGTCCAGACCATTGCCAGCTAAACCATAACCGGCCAAAAGCCGATCCAGCCCCCAGGCAAAAGAGTGCTCAGCAAACTCAACCCCAACCGTTTCCTCGCGGAAATCACCATCAAGCCCCCAGTTGACACCAGCTTTCCTAAGCCAATCACTAAGCAGTCCGAGACTCGATTCACTGACCGAGAAGCGCCGACAAACGACCTCCAAGCTGAATAAATCAAAAACCTCACTGAGACAAAAACGACTCCTACTCAAACGCAAAAGATCGAGCAGGGCCCTGATCACCGGCAATTTAAGCGCGGATTTAGAACTAACCAGAGAAACCGCCAGGCGGGGACACCCCGGAAGCTGCCGCCGATTAATAAAAAGAGCCTCAATATAAGGAACATAGAGGTTGATATCAGGAGCCATAACCAAGATATCATCGGGTTCTAAATTGGGATCGCGTTCCAAGGCGGCAAGAATATTATCATAAAGAATCTCGATTTCACGCTGCCGACCATGACAACGATGAATCTGCAATGAATAATCTCCATCCTCAAGCTTCAACGGTTTTGGGGGTGGCTCTAAAAAGAGGATTTGACGTTGCAGGTGAGCGAGCAGGGAGCATCCTTCAGGAGATACAAAATGTTCATTGTATTGATCAACCTCTAAAGTTGCAGCAAGATCAAAAAAGGCCCGCCCCAAACGACCCCAGGAGGCCAACAGAGGGTGACCTACAGGCAGATCAGCACTCTCCCCGACAGCCTTCGGAGGGGACTTAAAGCGGCGTTTCCCCGCCCCCGTACGATATTGATCACCCCAATATTCAGCACAGGGATTGCAATGAAAGAGATGAACCTCGGTCAGACGTGAAAGTGCTTTAAAGAGATCGAAATAGGCAAATGGCAGGGCCGCAAAACCAAAAAGAAAAAGCCGTGAGGGTAAAGCGGAACTTAATTCATTAAGTGAAAAAGGGGGCGACCCGGGAAAGAATTCGGGATAGATTATCTGATTTAAGAGCTCATGCAGAGCCGCAAAATGAACTTTACTGAGCCCTTTGCCAAGACTTTGCCAGAGCTCTTTCTGCCACCTTGAAGCCGCAAATTGAGAGAGCGGGTTTTCGCCCCGTTCCCAGGCGAGCATCAATTCCGGCCGGGCCAGCAAATAACGATCAAAGAGATCAGCCAACAAAAGCGCCAGATGATAACGGGAAAGTTCATCACCGGCCTCGGCCAGATAGGTGTTGAGCTCCGGCGACCGCCCAAAACCAGGTTCGCTCTCAGCTTCAAGGGCAAAAAAGATTTTCCAGGCCATAACCTCCATGGTAAAAGGATTGGCCATTACAGCCGCATCAAGCCCCCGCCGGAGCCCGGCAAAAACCGCCTTCTCAAGGAAGGCCTGGGGAAAAGGAAACTCAAGATTGGCAGAGATCCCATTGACCCGGGCAAGATCAAGTTTCAACCAGCGTTCAAGAGCGCGACTCGGAACCACCACAACCTCGGGTTCAAGAACTCCCGTCGACTTTTTCTCAGCCAGAAAAGTCGCCAAAACCCGGGCCAGCTCTTCCAGATGGTTACTGGTATGAATAAAAAAACCGGCCATCACATTCCTATTCGACATTTCCCTAGGAGGTTGATTTATTACAATTCAACACCTTCCCCTTTTTCATCTCATTATCAAGCCACGAATGCAAGATTTTTAATCTATTCCGGGGACATTTCTATTCCGGCATTCTATTCCGGGGGCACTATTCCGGGGACAGCACTATTCCGTGGACACCTTACTTAATTATTAGTAACCAACGCAAAGGTTGGCTGGTAATAATTAAGTAAGGTGTCCCCAGAATAGCTGACTCCTCTTTTGCACTAGTTGAGATCAAAGAAGGCCAAAAAATAAAGCACTCACCGCATCATGATGCCAATGGAAAATTAGATGAAGAACAATTGATTTATGTCCTGGGCACATTC
>DAOVTG010000049.1 GCA_030633185.1 Deltaproteobacteria bacterium | reverse complement strand
GAACATCGCCTCAATGAAAAAACCGAGGATCAGGATGCCGGCGGCGGCGGGGTTCCCGGAATGAACAGTAATGTTCCCGGGCGGGATGTCGAGCAGACCAACAAAAGTGGCCGCCGCAGCAATGCCAACAAATCTGATGAAACCCGCAACTACGAGATCTCAAAACTCGTCAGTCGTACGGTAATGTCGGTCGGCGCGGTAGAAAAGATCAGTGTCGCGGTCATGGTAGATGGGAAATATGAGGGTGCCAATGATGAAGAAAAAACCTACAGCCCGCGCAATGAGGCTGAGATCCTGATCTACACTAATATGGTGAAAAAAGCGATCGGTTTTAACAAAAAGAGGGGTGATCAAGTCGAGGTCGTAACCATCGCCTTCGACAATGAAAGTCTCAATCAAGAGGTCAAAGAACTTGACAAAGCCAACCTCTACGGCATGATTTTCAGCGGCCTTAAATATCTGGCAATTGGCCTGGTAATACTCATTTTCTACTTCAAGATTCTCAAACCTGGCTTGCGCTTTTTCGCTTCAAGTCTCGGCCCCATCGGCTCAACCAAACCCTCAGGTAAGGATGCAGGTGGAAAAGGGCTCGGTGAGATGGCCACTGAGGTTGCCGACAAGGTCAAAATTACTCGCCAGACAACGGTTATGGATCAGGTTACCTCTTTTGCCACGGAGAGTCCGGAGGAAGTTGCTAAAATTGTCAAAGTATGGTTAAAGGGACAACCGGCATAATATTCAGAAAATGATGACCGAACTATTGTAACTTCTCGCAAATCAATGAACGGGAACCAATAACGACCATGGCTAAAGGCAAAAAAGAGAGCCATCTCGGTGGCCGGCAGAAGGCCGCCATTCTCCTGCTCGGACTGGGTGAAGATGTGGCGGCCACCGTATTGCAGCACTGTAGTGAATTTGAGCTGCAGCAGCTGAGCCAGGAGATTACACACTTAGGCGACATCCCCGGCGAGGTAACCGAGAATATCGCCCGTGAGTTCGCCGACACCGTCGGCCATAAAGTGGTTTTCTCTGGAGGCCAAGACTATCTGCGCAACGTCTTGATCAAAACCATGGGAGAAAGCAAAGCGACCAACTTCCTCGACAAAGTTCGGGATTCGTTACGCCATAAGCCGTTCGGCAATCTGGCCCATGTCGATGCCAAGGTTACCGCCTCCTTTATCCGCAATGAACATCCCCAGACCATAGCCCTAATCCTGGCCCATCTTGATCCCGAACAGGCGGCCGAGATCGTCACCCTGCTGCCGGAAGGCATTCAGGCTGACATCATGTTGCGTATTGCCTCCTTGGAGGCTGTCCCAAGGGAGATGATCGATGAAATTGAAACCGTTCTCGATGACGAATTAAAAAACACCGGGGGCATGGCCAGCGAAGGCCTTGGCGGGGTCGAAGCCGTTGCCGAAGTAATCAATAATCTTGACAAAAACTCCGAATCTGCGATTATGGCCTCAGTCGAAGAGAGCGACCCCGATTTAGCCGATGAGATTCGTAAGCTGATGTTTACGTTCGACGATCTTATCAATGTTGATGACCGCGGCATCCAGACGATTCTGAAAGAAATCAATAACGAAGACCTCCTCCTGGCTTTGAAAACCGCAATCGAAGAAGTTAAAGAGAAAATCTACCTGAACATGTCGCAGCGAGCGGCCAGCATGATCCAGGATGATCTGGAGGCCATGGGGCCGGCCCGCCTTACCGACATCGAGAAAGCCCAACAGAGTATCGTCAAGGTCGCTCGCAAACTCGAAGATGAGGGTAAAATCATTATCGCCTCCAAAGGTGGCGGAGGTGATATAGTTGTCTAATAAGAACCTTTTACGCAAGCCTGCGTTTCAGACCCTCACTTACTCCCGGCTTGAAGTCAAGACGGAGCCGGCAGAAGGCTTCCAGGATATTAAGGAGTTGCGACTGCCCCGTTTTACAAGTTCATCCCAGGGAGGCAAAACAAAAAAAACCATCTCTTCACAAAAGAGATTCAAATCCGCCTCTTTCCCGCTCTCGGCAACCCCGATTTCGGGCTCGACGGCAACCGCTGAAACTGCCCCCCCTGCCGCCCGGGAACTTATGGATCAATACCGCCACCAAGCGGAAGAAGAGAAACTTGAGATCCTGACGGCGGCCCGAGAACAGGCGGCCGAGATCATAGTGGCCGCCGAAGCCGAGGCCGACAAGATAAAAAAAGAGGTTGAAGTGAGCGCCAGAGAGGAAGGACTTAAAGCCGCCGGCGAAGAGATCGAAAGCCGGATATCCCGCCTGGATGAACTCCTTGAGCGCCTGGCCACCACCCAGGAGTTCTGCCGACAGAACCATGAAGAAGAGATGGTCGAACTGGCTTTAAGCTGCGCCCGTCGATTGATCAACCGGGAGATAGCCCTCGATAAAAGTGTCATCGTCGACATCGTCCATGAAATCTTTAACGAAAGCAGCGTGCAAGGGAGCGTAACTCTGCTTTTGAATAACGACGATTTTCAGTTGATCAACGAGCTGCGATCGCAACTCCTCTCCGAATTTCCGCAAATTCAAGACCTCAAAATCGAAGTCGGTGAAGGCATTGAAAAAGGTGGCTGCATTCTCGAATCAGAGATGGGCCGCATCGATGCCAGCCTGCGCAGCAAATTTGAAGAACTCAACCGCCTTCTGCTTTAGTGGTCACTAATAAAATGGTTGATTTTGAACTCCTCCGCTCCCGCGTTAAAAAGGAAAAACTTTTCCGTTATACCGGCCAAGTTACGAGCCTTACCGGCCTGGTTATCGAAGGCGACGGCCCGCCGGTTTCGGTCGGCGACCTTTGTCGTATCGAAAATCCGGAGACCAAGACCAGCATCACCTGTGAAACCGTTGGTTTTCGCGACCAGCGCATCCTTTTGATGCCGCTCGGCGAGCTCCATGGCATCGCCCCCGGCAACCGGATTTTTTCATTTCGCCAACCGGCCAACATTCCGGTCGGTGAAGCCCTTCTCGGCCGCGTCATCGACGGCCTTGGAAACCCCATTGATAACCTCGGCGAGCTTAATTGCCCGGAACAAACACCCCTCCATCGTGAACCGATTAATCCTTTTCTGCGCCGCCGGATTATCTCTCCAATTGATCTCGGCATCCGCAGTGTCAATGGTCTTCTGACCTGTGGCAAAGGCCAGCGCATGGGAATTATGGCCGGTTCAGGCGTTGGCAAAAGTGTACTTTTAGGAATGATGGCCCGCTACACCAAGGCCGACGTCAACGTCATCGCCCTGATCGGTGAACGGGGCCGCGAAGTACGGGAATTTATCGAACGAGATCTTGGCCCGGAAGGCCTGAAACGCAGCATTGTAGTTGTTGCAACCTCAGATCAGCCGCCGCTGGTTCGCCTGCGCGGGGCCTTTATCGCCACTGCCATTGCCGAATACTTTCGCGACCTGGGACGTGATGTCTTGCTTATGATGGATTCCCTGACTCGCTTTGCCATGGCCCAGCGGGAAATCGGTCTGGCTATCGGCGAACCACCGACCAGCAAAGGTTATACACCAACGGTCTTTTCCCTGCTGCCAAAACTTCTCGAACGTGCCGGCCGCAATAACGGTGATGGCTCAATCACTGGTCTCTATACCGTACTGGTTGAAGGTGACGACCTGAGCGAACCGATCGCTGATGCCGCCCGCTCCATCCTTGACGGCCACATTGTACTCTCCCGCCGGCTCGCTGATCGCAACATCTTTCCCGCCATAGATCCATTAAGCAGCAAAAGCCGGGTGATGATTGATGTTGTCCGCCGCGAACAAGTACAAAATGCCGGCGAACTACTCAATCACATGGCCGCTTACCAGGAAGCTGAAGATCTAATCAACATCGGGGCCTATGTCAGCGGCAGCAACCCGCGTATCGATCGCGCCATCGCCCTGCATGAAAAGATCATCAACTACCTGCGCCAGGAGATCGATCAACCCGCCTCCTTTGCTGACAGCGTCACCCACCTTGAGAAACTTCTACAAGCTTAAACAGAACTCCCTGATATTAAAAAAATTGGAAAAATCATTATCTCAAAATTATAGTACTCCTACTTTTAACTTGCAATTTTAGCTAAAAACAATTAGATGGTTTCCCCCAAAATCACTCTTTCATGCCGGTGTAGCTCAGGTGGTAGAGCAACTGATTCGTAATCAGTAGGTCCGCAGTTCGAGTCTGCGCATCGGCTTCAATAAAATCAAAGGCTTAGCTGACGTTTGTTAGTTAAGCCTTTCTTGGTTTTTGAGTTTGTACGCCACTTTGTACGCCACTTTACATTTTAAAACTTACTTTTACATTATTCAGACAGTAAAAAATCCCTTTACAAAATCAATCCAAGTTTCTACTAGAAATACCTGTTGGTGTCATATTGTCCGAGATGGTGGCGGGATCGGGCCACCATCTCGCACCAGAGCCGACAACTTGCCAAATATAAGAAAACTTCAGGGCCAGGGGTATAAGTCCAGCCGTCAACCTTGATACTCTCCAGGCCTTGATTTACTCCTGGTAGCGTCCGGGAGTAAATCAAGGCTGATTCCGGCGGTCGGATCGGGGCCGGGAACCAAGCTCTAAGATCGACACCGGTAAGGAATTGATCGGGGCCGTTAGCTCGGTTGGTAGGGCATCTAACTATCAATCAGAGGGTCACAGGTTCGACCCCTGTACGGCTCACCAGAACAAAAACAAGCACTTATGTTAATTCGTAAGTGCTTTTTTTGTGCCTAGGAAGCGGCGTTTTTGGGTTTGCCCCACACTTTGCCCCACACTTTGCAAAGTTACTATCGGTTTTTATAGTAAGGTGGACAGAGATTTTTTTAGTCGATTTGAGCTGTACATAAATGGAAATGGAACTTTTTGAGATTTTGGCTAATTGATTGAGTAAGGATTGTTCAACCTTTAATTAAAACTTCAAGTCCCGCCCTTCAGGCACTCAACCTAAATCGATAACTGAGGCAGTTAAGTTATTTAAAAAAATATTTCACTTATCCGGGCCAACGTAAGCAGTAAATTGAGTACAGCAATAACCAGTAGCACCAGCCCAAGAAAAAAGCCGAGCCCTTCTAAGGTGTTGAGCATTGCCAGAGCTATTATAATCCATAAGCTGTGATAAAAAATCGTTAACATGACTTTGAGTATAGCCTAAACCTTAAATAATCGCAAATCTGGTTTGTTTGCATGGGGGCGTTGGAGAGTTTGACCACATTTTCTATTGGTGTCGATCTTTCAGAAACTTTTCAAAGGATATTATTTCACCAGGGGCCGTCATTGATTTGATTTCGACAATCAATCCTTCTTTATTCTCTCGAATTTGTTCCGCCGTGGTCTCCGGGATCGGGCCACCATCTCGCACCAGAGCAGCCAACTTGCCAAATATAAGAAAACTTCAGGGCCAGGGGTATAAGTCCAGCCGTCAACCTTGATACTCCGGGCACCGACTACTCCCGGACGCTACCATGAGTGCTTTTTTGTGCCTATGAGGCGGCGTTTTTGGGTTTGCACCACACTTTGCAAAGTTACTATCGGTGCCGACGGATGATGTTGATCCAGTCGGCATCGATATTGAAGTATTTCCCCGCCCCTCTTAATCGCTCCTGCCAGTATTGAATAGGCGGTCATATTTTGCCGTTTTCGAAGGAACCACCCTTATCGACCTGTTACGGGGGAACTGTTCATCTGCATGCTCGTTCAACTTCTTTAACAACTCTTTCCCGCTACCAAGGTGGGTGAGGTTGTTTTGGTCTTGGTTTAAAAATTTTGCAAGCCCGTCATATTCACGATTTTGTAAGAAATCTTCAACTTTTGTCAGAACTCCAGCGAACACACGCAAAAGATATGTTTCCGGCGGCACTGATCGTTCAGTTTCTTCATTCCACAAAACCTGATGCGGGGAATAGTAATACTCTGCACGGTCGTCAAGGACAGCTCGTAAGTTCTCCACGGCAAATAGTACAGTTGACAGTCTTTTTGAGACTTTAGCAGTTTTGCCGTAGTAGTCTACACTGTTATTGTAAAAAACCCGGCCAGCAACTTTAACTGCAACTAAACAGGCGCCAAGCAATTTGTGTTCGGCTACCGTAAAGTCTCTCTTTTTAATTGCTTTCATCGAGAGCCTCCTTAATATCAAAAATAGGATTATTAGCAAACACTTCAAAACCACGCGGGTCGAAGAAGGTTCGAAGTGTTAAAAGAGAGACTTGAGCGTGGTCAAGCGCTCGCACTGCCGGTGCCTGGATTCCGATCCGATGGCCAAAAACTAAGCGTAATTTTGCTAAGTAGAGGCTTAGGTCTCGGAGCTGTTTAGCTATCGCTGCAAGCTCTTCGTCGGTGCCGGTTGAGCTGGTGCCGGTTTCGGTTTTAGGTTCGGTTTCGGTGGTGGTTGTGGTTTCTGTGATTCTGGAGTGGTCGTTCATAATTTTACCCTTTAAGCTGCTAAAGATTAAATTTTTAGTTCGGTCTATTATAATTTTAATGTCATACACATCCAGGCGGAGCGCGGGTATTATGGGGGTTCTGATTATTCAAATTCCCGGCGGTGCTAAATTCCGGGGTGGTGGGATTATCTGTAAGCTCAGGAGGGCGATTTCGGGTTAATTGGTCGTTGATATCGTCAATGGTTGCTTTGCTGCAGGCGGCAGCAATCCGAAGGTAAATTAAGGCCCAATCTCTTAAGCTTGAAATAAAATCAGCCTCCGGGGCGCAGTTTTTCCATAGAGCATCAATAGTCATCTCACTCTTTTGATAGGCGGTAAAATCGCTAGGGAGCGCGGTTTGGGCCCAGGTCAAGTGATTTATCCCAGCCAAAAAAGCAGCACCATGCCGCTGTAGGGCTGCGTTATAAGTCTTTTTCAGGGCATCAAGGAACATTTTCTCATAGTTGACGGGGGCGGGAGCCGGGGCGGCGGTTGCCGGGGCGGCGGTCGGATCGGAGCCGGGGACCCAAGCAGAGGGCAGTTCACGGATAACCCAAGCCCTAAGATCGACACCAGCAAGATAAGCTTCACAGGGATCTTTATAGTTCTCTGGAGGCAAGCAGATGTAAGCGTTATCATACCATTTTTCCCATTTCTCAGCGGCGGCGGTTCCGGCCTTATCTCCATCAAAGGCCAACAAAATCAAGTTGGCCTCTTTTAAAATTTTATCAAGGGCGGCGGTGGGCCGGGGTGAAGATGATCCCATAGCCACAACGCCAACAATATCTCCGACCTCTTGAGCTAATAAAATTGCATCAAATTCGCTCTCGACAACAATCAAGGCCGGTTGTCCGTTGTAAATAATCATCGGGGCCGCTGTTGAGCCAGGTAAGACATAATATTTCGGGCCGCCGGTCTGGTGGTCGATATCGGGGCGACGGATACGGAGCCGCACGAGTTGACCTTCGTGGTCGAAGCCAGGTATCACCGGGCCACGCGGAATCCATAAGGCATCCGGTTTTTTATTTTCCAAACGAGGGAGGAGGTTCCATTTCCGACGGCTTTTAAAAATGCAATTCCTTTGACTATTGCAGGCAATAAGTCCCAACCGAAAACGGCGGCTGGTTTTGGCGGTAATTCCGCGATAAGTTTTTAACCAGGACAATGTATCAGGGTCAGCCGCAAGTGCCGTTTCAGCGGAGGTCAATAGTTTGTTGGCGGCATCACGCCATGCTGGGGAAATTCGGTCAGCGTCATTTTCACGTGGGGTCAAGGGGTTATCTTTTGGCGGTGGGGGTAAGGCCGGGGTGCGCTTCCAGTTTGAGGCCGGGGCCTGATAGCTAGTAGAGTTAGCGGTAGTTAGTTTGTCCGTGCGTCCCAGCTTGATGCAGGCATCCCGGAAACTCATTTTTTCAAAGTCGATCAAAAATTGAATAGTATCTCGGCGGTGATTACCTTTGACGCACTCTTGCCGGCACCAATACATCCCGCGCCCGTCATCCTGGTCAGGCCAAGTACAAAAGCGGGTGACGCCGCCACAGCCAGGGCAAGCTGAATGATATTCGCCGCCGTTAGTCGTCGAGACTTGGACGGGCGTAATCCCTTTAGATTGCAATAAATCATGTATATTCAATGACATAATTGTTTCCTTGCAAACCAAAAAGTGTGAGTTCTGCAATAATGTGAACGGTCTGATCGATTGTGTTTATTCGATAGAGACGATTGAACACACTAAAAGATAATGTACTTACCAAATTCTCAGTATTGTGATTAAGTTATTGATTATTTCAAAAAAAAGAAGAAATATAAATAATAGATAGATAATAGATAGATATTATCTTACTATAGCTTAGTTTTTTTTACGGATCACCGATCACTTGTTCACAGTTGCTAGTAAAGTTGAATATAAACAATAGGTTATACCGTTATCTGTTTGTGATCGTTGCAACCGTTAAGCTCTATTTTGACCGGTTTTTGACGTTTTGTGCTGAAATTTTCAGTTTTTGACAAAAGTAAACCATTTTTATTTCATTTAAAAAACGAGCAAATATCCTTTTGCAATTTTACGGGTCAAACAATCAAAATCGCAGACGATAACCGAGATACTCAGGGCCGGTTCGAGTATGTTTTTTCTTGCATTTCAATTTCAAGTGTCTGCCAAACCATTTCTTAGAAGGTGTATTGTCGCCAATATTGTCACGGAACCAGCAGTCAAACGAGTTGTACGCAATTCGGAAAACGAGTATCCCGGCGGTATCAGAGACACAGCAATCTAGCAACCAAGCGCCGAGTATGTCCTCTTCAGCACGTAGGGCTTCAGTATTTAAACGAACACAATCGGGGACATCGACCTTGCGCCCAGCTGCCTGCCAGCGAAGGCAACCGGCAACCATCCAGGCTAAGATTGCCGGGAGCTCTTTCATTATTTGTGAGGGCCGGGATCGGTCTTTCTGGCGCTCATGCGAGGCTTGTGGATCATCGACAAACTTAATAGGAAAGTCAATAAAGATAAGCCTTTGCCACAACGCGTCATCGTCTCCGGGCATTTTAGGGATCCTATTAGATGTTATGACGAGTGTATGTGATGGGTCAAACTCAGTATATGTTTTGGCGTAAGACGCTTTTCCAGACATGCGCTCCTCTCCTGTCTGTGCTTTTACAAGCTTATCCGCTAAGGTGTCGTGCTCTGAAAACTCGGAGATAAACCCTAGCCGCACATCTTTTAATTTCGCTATGTGGGGCGAAGGGCCGCCCGGTGTGGCTTTTGCGCCGGTGGCAATTATGACTTCTGGTTCCACGGTGGTCACGTAATCTCCAAAAGCTTGACGTATAGGATTGATCACACAGCGAGTTTTACCGTTGCTACCATCGCCAATGAAAAAAGCTAAAAATTCAGCGGGTAAACCAGTGATTGCCGAGCCAAAAATAATTTGTAACAAGTCTATGATCTCGGGATTCTCAGGGAACATCTCCCTCAAAGTTTGTAAAAAAAGAACTGCTTCAGTTGGTGTCGTGGGATAGTCTATACCGGTCGACTTGGATATCATATCAGATGGCTTGCCGGGGCGCAGACGTCCATTTTTCAGGTCGACTACACCATTACCGCACCCCAAAAGTAAAAGCTCACGATCTAACTCATCAGCTTGGCACGTCAACCCGTCGGATCCCATTGTTACCAGCTTCAAGATGTTTCGAACCCCTTGTGCTGATCTTATTCGATCAACCCGGCGGCCTATCTGCTTTGTTAATTTTGCCAGAGCCGCAGTCTCAAGATCGTTCTCGGGTTTAACCTTCTGTTTTTCCGCTAAAAAATCCAGGTAACAATCAGCAACATGGTCAACCATCGCGCCGGCTTCATGCTTGCAGTCTTTAGCCCATCCATGACCCTTATAGATCAGCCATTGCTCATCATCTACAACGTACATAACTTGCCCGGTATGTAGGTAGATGTAAATATTTCTGTCGCCTATTTCGTTGGCATGCAGGGAACCCGCCACAAAATCAGGGGGCGGTTGTCGCAGTGGTGCAATTTCCTTATGAGCCATGGTATTTTCCTTTTTTTGCCTTTTGAAAGTTAGTGCAGACTAATACTCTTAGTCAATAATTCAACCATCTAAAAAAAATTAGGAGTGCTTAACATCGGGGCGCTTGCTACCCGCAATGGTTTAGATTCCCCAAAGTACCTTTTTGTTTTTTCGTGGGTATTGATTCCCATTGGCACATTTTTTTTATACTGCGAACGATTACTATCGGGGGTGTGGGGGGTTGATTGATATAGATACATATCAATCAACCAGGCCTAATTCATCAGCCAACCAAATTCCGGCAGCTACAGTTTCGTACCCCACACGCCGACCCATTTTTACCCTACCACTGGGGCCGGTATTGAGAGAATCTCTGTTTGCAATATGGCCTACACATTTAAGACCACCCGACATGATAGCTAAGGTTGGACGTGAGATGACCGGGCCGGGGGCTTTCCTTCTAAACTCTTCGATAAACTCTGAGCGTTTCATTGATGTACCTCGTTTTTGGTGTATCGTTATGTGGCGTTATTAATTACTGATAACCCTAAATTTACTACAGTAAATTTTTGCGGTAAAGTGGTAACCGGCCGGGGCCGCTTATCAGGTGTCGCGCCACTGTTCACAGGTTGTGGCAATGATTACAATGGTTTGCAGGTGGTAACCGGTCAGGTTGGCAGACAGGGGATAGTGCTGGAGGTGGTCATAAATAGATGAATATATAGCCGAAAAAAATTGTAAAATACTTGAAAAAAGTTCTAGTTTCGGGGCAGTTGTCACCTTATTCGTTCCCGGTTGACACTTAAAAGCAAAAGCACTCAACAATAGCGGGCCGGGTGCTTGGTCGATATCAAACGCCACAAGTGCATCAGGCTCTTGTGATCGAAGTCGTAAGCCAGACCAAAAGAGTGTTGGTGATCCATAGAGGTTTGATGTTCAGGGGTGTTGAACTTGGAGCGCAGGGTGTGTTGGATGTTGGGAACTGGTTATTATGGGAGCTGGAGGCCGCCGACCGGTTGCCGGGTTTTGTGAAAGTCTCGGAGTTTAGCGCCACTACCGTCTCTGATCTTGGCGGCTGATATGGACATTTAAAGCCGGTTTCATGGTGGTGAGGCGGTAGCCTTCAAGAAAACATAATCATGCAGTCAGCTCTAGTTTTATCGTCCTCCCTGCTGGTTCAAGGTTTACGGGCCGGGTGCTTGCTCGATTCGTTCCCGGTTGTATTTGGGTTTACAAGGTGTAAAATTCGCTCGAGACCGTTGATATAAATTTCATCCTCTGAATAGTTCTCTTTTAACCAGTTTTTAATATAGGCAGTATGGTTTTCGTCCGGGCTTTTTTTGCTGTTTACCGAACGATAAAGCGCTGGAAAACATTTACAAGCAATATGATACTCTTCTCTTATTTTCGGGTATTTCTTGTTATAGTACACTATTGTTAAAATTTCTTCTATAGCTGGAGCTGGATCTTTCTTGGAGTCGGAGTCAGAAAATATCTTTTCTAAAGCTTCCTTAGCCTCTTCTTTAGTCTGACAATCTCTTTTATTATAAATTATTTTTATAGCGGTGAGTTTTAGCGGTTCAGGTTTTTTATTTGAGATTGCCTGAAACAACTCAGAATCTTGCACTAAAATATTCTCTAAATTAATCTTACAGTAGTCAACTTCTTTAGCCTCTATGTTAGAATCTTGTTGCTGATTCATACCGTTGGACATTGCATCTATTACAGCACTATGCTCTGGATAAAATAAAGTATGGCCGCTATAAAATAAATCTTGAATTAAATCTTTAGTTAATTTTTCGAAAAGTTCTACTTCAGGGCTACAACCAAATATATTGTCAAAACGTCTTTGTTGCTCTTTTTTTCTACCATCTAAAAAAGCTTGCCAGAAAATATAAAGGTTGATTTCTTCATCAAGAGCTAATTGTAATATGTCATTCACTTCGAGGTTATATGATTTAACCGCATCAAATATTTTAATATAATTATTATTTGCCATTTATTAGCCTCCTGTAGTGGTGCCGGGCTGATATCCTGTGAAAAGGGGAGTGAACCCCCGGCCAGGCGCTCACAGGTAAGCGCTTTTCGGGGCGAGTAATTAGTCCGCCCCTAGGCCGGGGGAAAGTGGTAGTTTAATTCTTAACTATTTTCGTTTTCATCCAGTTTATCTTGCAGAGAAGCAATGACTGCAGCCAGGTCGCACAACGCAAGACCTAGACGCGTTTCTCTGCTTGAGGGTTTATAATGAATGCCTTTTATTACTGTATAAAGGATCTTTTCCAACGCATCCGGTAGATGTTCAATATATTCTTTCAGAGGAAGTTCTCTATTTATGCCGGTAAAATTATTTCGGGCATCGTTAATCAACTCGGTGGCGGTTACTCCATGTGTTCGTGCATTTAAGTTGACCATGTTAACCTTCATCAGATATGCATTGATTTCAGAGGTGATTATTCTTACATCCGCTGCCCCTTTACCTGCCGATACAGATATAGCCTTTTCCTCTTCGGAAAGATTACGGTTTAAGATGCTATAGCCGCTGATCCCAAGAAGTGTTTTTAACGTTTTTAGTGCCTCTTGCATGCGAGCCGTTTCGCCCTCCAGTTCTAATTTACTACCAAAACCATTGATTTTTGTTTCTTCTTCCACTAAATTCACATCAGCCATTGTACTACCTCCTTGTAAGGTTTTGCAGTGGTGGCCCTGCCAGGTGATGTAGCACTTGGCAGGGCCGTTTTATTATGTGACCAGCGGCACAGCGCCGCCGGGTGACATATTCTATGAAGATCTATAAAAAAGCTTTGTATCCCACGTTAAGCGCTTTTCCTAAGCGTTTAGCTATCTTCTTTCCTATCGGCCTTTTTCCGTTTTCCATCTCGCTGATATGGCGTTGAGAAATTCCGGTTCGTTCGGATAATTGTATTTGGGTTAAATTCTCTTTATACCT
>DAOVTG010000259.1 GCA_030633185.1 Deltaproteobacteria bacterium | reverse complement strand
TTTCGGCCAGCAAAACACTGATATCAGGAATCACGATATCAACCCCAAGCATATAGGGCTCGGGAAACATCAAACCACAGTCAATAATGAAAATCTCGTCATCATACTCCAGCGCCATCAGGTTCATGCCGATCTCACCGAGACCACCCAAAGGGAGCAAACGCAGCCCTTCCGGATTACCGTCAGGGGTAAACTCTGATAAAATCTGATCGGTCAACATCTGCTACTCCCCTTTCTGCATCTGCTGCAGTAAAAAAGCTTCAACAAAGGCATCCAGACCGCCATCTAAAACATGGTTGACGTTGCCGGTTTCACACTCGGTACGATGGTCTTTGATGAGCTGATAAGGGTGCAGAATATAAGAACGAATCTGGCTGCCCCAGCCAATCTCCATCTTCGCACTTTCAACCTTATCCTGGGCCTGGCGACGCTCTTCCATCTCTTTTTCGTAAAGGCGGGCTTTAAGAATTTTCATCGCGTAAGCGCGGTTTTTATGTTGCGAACGCTCATTCTGACACTGCACCACAATACCACTGGGATGGTGGGTTATGCGTACCGCCGAATCGGTTTTGTTAACATGCTGACCACCAGCGCCACTGGCCCGGTAGGTATCGATGCGCAGATCACTGTCATTAATTTCGACCTCGATTTCGTCATCGATTTCGGGACAGACATAAACCGACGCAAAAGATGTGTGACGCCGATTTCCGGCATCGAAGGGAGAGATGCGCACCAGACGATGGATTCCGCTTTCGGAACGAAAATTGCCAAAAGCATGATCACCGCTCACCGTAAAAGTAACACTCTTGATACCACCCTCATCCATCGGCAGGATATCGACTATCGCACTCTTCCAGCCCCGTTTCTCGGACCAACGCAGATACATCCGCATCAACATCTCAACCCAGTCCTGAGCTTCGGTTCCGCCAGCCCCGGCGTTGATGTTGACAATCGCATTAGCGCCGTCATGTTCACCCGACATCATTTTTTCCAGACGCATCAAAGTCAGGTTCTGTTTAAGCCGGGCCAGAAAAGCCTGTAACTCTTTCAAACTCGCAGCGTCATCCTCATCCTGCAACATTTCAGCCAGCAGGCCGACCTCTTCAAGGCCATCTTCAATTGCCTGCCAACGACTTATTTCACGACTTAACTGCGTACCTTCCTTGAGAACATCCCGGGCTTTATCAGGATCCTTCCAGAAAGTCTCCCCCGAGCTTATATCTTCAATCTCACTGATCCGCTCCTGCATTTGAGCGAGATCAAAGATACCCCCTGTAGGTATCAACAATTTGTTCAATCTCTTTCAAAAGATCAATGGTCTCTTGCGGTATAGACATCTAATTCTCCTGTAAAACATGATGGCGTCGTAAAAAGTCCGATCTACTGCGCTGTTGTGGTTTTTCAGGCACTCGACATACTACATGTATGGTCTCGCGCCTGAAAAACCACAACATCTTGTATATCAAAATTTTTACTTAGCCATCCCGTGACTTTTTACGAGGGCATCAAAACATTAACTAACCTTTTGACGAAGCATGAACAACGCGAACGAGCCATAAAGCAGATAGGGAAGAAGGGCTGCCATTAACGGGCTCAGCAGACGCCCTTGCCCTAAAGCCAACGACAAAGAGAGGGTAATCCAAAAGGAAAATCCGAGCATCAAACTGATTGCAACCCCTCGAGCCGCTCCTCCATGCCGTCGGGAAGTCAGGGAAAAAGGAATCGCCAGAAGAATCATCAACGGGCAGGAAAATGGGTACAGCATACGATTAAAGATTTCAACCGTATACTCCATATGCGAGAGCCCGGCATTCTTGGCTTTGCCAATATAACTTTTAAGTTCCGTAAGCGACATGCGATCCGGCTCTTTACGAGGCACCAGAAAATCCTGAAAAGTCTCATTTATCTCGAGATCCATATTTTCGACCTGGCGAAACCCGGCGACATCGGTAAAACCGTCACGAAACCTGAAATCCCGAACCCTGACCTTCCCCCCGACCCATTTTTTATCATCCTCGAGGTAGGCCAATTTTTCGATATCAAGCCGCAGACTTAAGCGGCGATCATCTGAAAAGCGATAAAGCAAAGCTTTTTCAATAGTTTTTTTGACCGGGTCAAGGTTCTCAAAATAGTAGATTCCACCCTCGCCCGAATACCATAAGCTCTTGAGATTGTAAAGATTCTTCTCTTTTTTACCCTTTAAGGCAACGGTTTTAAGACGATCGGCCTCCAAACTGGTAACCGGCACAAGATAGTTGTTTATAAAGAAAGTTGCCAGCGCCAAAACCAGCCCGGCCCCGACCAAAGGCCGTGCCAACTTGACCAAGCTCAGGCCACTCGCCTGAAAAGCCAGGATCTCATTGTTCTGCGCCATCCCACCTAAAGCCAACATGGTCGCCAGCAACAGCGCCAGAGGAATAAATTTGCCAAGGATAAAAGGTATCTGATTCGCCAGAAAAAAGAGCAACGGCAAAAAACCGGCATGGTTCTCCAAAGCATTATCAACCTTGGCAAAAAAATCGACCAACAAATAGATAGAGAGCAAAGCCAGCAGGCTTAAACAAAAAAGAGCCAGCATCTCTTTTAAAAGATAACGAGAATAGATACGCATTACAACAGCAAACAACCCCTATGACTGATAACCAAAGATGATGCACCCGTAAAAAAAATCGAGGAATGGGCCATCATAACCTGTTGAAAAAGGAAATGCAACTACAGCCTTAACCCGCACTCAACCGGCACCCGACAAATCTTTTCCTTGACACCAACCACAACGACTGCTATAAGCCGCTTCCTTCTGGCGAGTACCAATTCGTCAAAATGTTGCGGGGTAGAGCAGTCAGGTAGCTCGTCGGGCTCATAACCCGGAGGTCGTTGGTTCAAATCCAGCCCCCGCTACCAATAAATTCAAGGGGTTACGCGTTTTGCGCGTGACCCCTTTTTTGTGCTTGATGTAAATTTGATGTAAAATCGATGACGTTGTTTTCGTGATTGCGAGACGGAACAAGATTATTTGAGTTGTCAAATTCGGGCACATACGTTCTTTCCAAAAAGGCACTACCATCATTTCTGGTGTCTCTCTTCACCCAGGAATAGTACCTCGTGAAAATCATCTGCAATGACCCGTGACCTAACATCTTTTGCACCCACCCCAGATCCTCACCGGCATCAATCATCATGGTCGCAAAAGTATGCCGAGTTTGCAGCATTGGCCGATAACTGATGGCCGCTTTTTTTAGGGCTGGCTTCCAAATGACATTCCGCACATGATTGGTCGTAAGCAATCGTCCTTGAGCATTCCTGAAGACATAATCATCTTTACCCGTCAATTCTTTCTGCCTTAACAAGGCTTCCCTTACCGGCAGAAGAAGATCAATATCTCGCCT
>DAOVTG010000229.1 GCA_030633185.1 Deltaproteobacteria bacterium | reverse complement strand
TCATTGCTGGCACAAGGTGCGTCAGCACCCCAGCTTTGACCCCGTTCATGGGAGCGAAGCAATGTTCGCCGCCATTTGTTGGGGCTTTATAGTGGGAAACTGAATAGGAGGCCGTAAGAGAATGTCCTTTTCCCACTGCTCCTCGTTATTTTTTGAAAATAATGCCTCAATCTGAGAAATAAATTCTATTCTCGGACTGCCTATTAAAGAGCCCCCCGGCCATCCAGAGATTTGCGGATGGTTACCGGATCCATATATTCAAGGTCGGCACCAACCGGCAAACCGCAGGCCGGACGACTTAGGTGAACCCCCAGAGGGCGTAGAAAATTGCCTAAGAAAAGAGCTGTAGCATTGCCTTCTACCGTAGGGTTAGTAGCTATAACCACTTCGCTGATTTTTTGCTCTACCACTATTTGCCGAAGTTTCTCAAGGCGCAAATCGTCCGGCCCCAAGCCCTGCATAGGGGCCAAGGTGCCATGGAGAACAAAATAGCGGCCTCTGAAAGCTCCGCTATTTTCAATTGATGCAACATCGGCCGGATATTCAACCACGCAGAGCTGGTGAGAGTCCCGAGAAGTATCCCGGCAGAGAGGACAAGGATCACTTTCAGTCAGGTTCTGGCAGAAAGAGCAGAGCGCCAGGCGGTTTTTGACATTAATGATCGCCGCCGCCAATTTTTCCGCATCTTCGCCGGGCATCCGCACCATATGAAATGCCAGGCGAGCCGCAGTTTTACGACCAATGCCCGGCAATTTCATCAACTGTTCAACAAGCCCCTGAAGAGCCCCTGGATAACTTTTCATTTTTTCTGCGAAAGTTCGGTCAATACCCCTTTAGAGGTCTTGGGATGAATAAAGGCAATTTGGGCTCCATGAGCGCCGGTACGCGGAACTTCATCAACCAGACGCGCCCCTTTTTCTTTAAGCGCCTTGAGGTCGGCAACAATATCATCGGTCGCATAACAGATGTGATGAATGCCTTCGCCTTTCTTCTCCAGATGTTTGGCAACTGCGGATTCATCACTGGTCGGGCAGACCAATTCAATATGGGTTTCCCCAATCTGAAAAAAGGCAACTTTAACTTTCTGGTCGGCAACCTCTTCCATACCAATAAATTCCATACCCAGCATATCACGATAGAATTTGGAGGTCTCCTCAATATCTTTTACGGCAATGCCAATATGATCTATCTTTTTTAACATTTTAATTCTCTCCCTTTTTCCATTCGTAAAAAATCAAGGGATGGCTAAGTTAAAATTTCGATAGACGCCCCGCAGGAAGTGCCCTTGGGGTGCAAGATGTTGTGGTTTTCCAGGCGCGAGACTATACAAATAGTATGTCGAGTGTCTGGAAAACACAACAACGCAGGATATCGGAACTTTTTACGATGCCATCATTTCCAATCCGGCAAAGATCTCTTCAACACCATCCATCGGTGTGATCTCTTTAGCGGCAACCCGCTTGACAACGTCGTCGTAGATAGTCAATCCAGTTGAACGTTCCATAATATTATCAATGAGATAGGCGCGCAACTCACTTTCAGCTTTTTCAGCCAACTTCTTTTCCATAAGCCCGCTTGCCACAACCCGTTCTCCATGCGCGTAGATGCCCTGCACCAACTCTTCAATACCAACATCATCGACGGCCACGGTTTTGAAAATTGCCGGCTTAATATCACCCTTCACCATATCGAGCATGGCCCGAATTTCACTGAAAAGTTTGTCAGCACCATCACGATCAGCTTTGTTGACTGCGAAAACATCAGCAATTTCCATGACCCCAGCCTTGGCAATCTGAACGGAATCACCAAGACCAGGAACCATGACCACCACCGTCGTCTGGGCGATGCGCACGATATCAACCTCATCCTGACCGACGCCAACAGTCTCGACAATGATCACATCCTTACCCGAGGCATCAAGCAGATGGATAACATCGACCGTATTCTTAGCCACTCCACCCAAATTACTGCGAGTTGCCATACTCCGAATAAAGACACCATCATCTAACGCATGTTGCTGCATCCGAATCCGATCTCCGAGAATCGCGCCCCCGGAGAACGGGCTCGAGGGATCAACCGCGATAACCCCGACAGTTTTACCCTGCTTGCGCAAATTGGCGATAATTTTATCGGTCAACGTACTTTTTCCGGCCCCTGGAGGACCGGTAATACCGAGCAGATAGGCATTGCCGGTTTTCGGGTAGATCCGCTTTAAAAGCTCCCTTTTTCCGGGCTGATCATTTTCGACAACGGTGATCGCCTTAGCCAGAGGCCGCACCTTGCCGGACAAAAGTCCGTCAATTAAATCGTCCAATCTTAAATCCTTTCGTTAATTCCCTACTTCACATTATTTTTAATAAATTCAATCGTATCTTCGGTTGAAGTTCCTGGCAAAAAGATCTCGGAAATTCCGGCATCTTTCAAGCCCTGAATATCTTCATTCGGGATAATACCGCCTCCAAAAACCAAAACATCGCCAGCCCCTTTCTCTTTCAACAGGTTAACTACCTTGGGAAAGAGTTTGTTATGAGCTCCGGAAAGACAACTCAATCCAATACTGTCAACATCCTCTTGTACCGCAGTCGCAACAATCTGTTCCGGAGTCTGGCGAATACCCGTATAGAGAACCTCCATCCCTGCATCACGAAGGGCGCGGGATACGACCTTGGCACCACGATCATGACCATCAAGACCCGGCTTGGCAATTAATACTTTTATTTTTTTATCCATCTCTATATCTCCTCGCTTAGCTTATATTTAAGTTGCAACGGATAACACGAACATTGCTTCGCCCTCACTAACGGGGTCACATCTTGACAAATGGCGGGTTGATTGTCTCGGTTTTATGCGATCATCACGGCCGCCAAGTGTCAAGAAATGACCCCAGCCGAGACAGATCGAACAAAAACCGCCTTAGGATTCTACGTATTCGCCAAAAACTTCTCGCAACACGCCGCAGACTTCGCCCAATGTAGCGTAGGTTTTGACGGCGGTGACGATGGCCGGCAACAGGTTGTCTCCCGATTCGGCAACTTGCTTTATAGTCTTGAGTGAGCTTTCAACGGCTGCTGCATCGCGACCGGCTTTTACGGCCGCAAGACTCTTGCGCTGTGCAATCTCCATCTCCTGCTTGATCCGCAAGAGGTTTTCCGGTGGTGCTTCCTCGATAACAAACTTGTTAACCCCGACAATTACCTGGTCCTTAGTTTCAATTGATTTCTGATAGGCATAAGCGCTATCGCCAATCTCCTGCTGCATATATCCGGCTTCAATGGCTTTGACCACCCCACCCAAATCATCAATTTTATTGATGTACTCAAGGGCTTTTTCCTCAATCTCAGAAGTCATGGATTCAATCAGATAGGAACCGGCCAAAGGATCGATAGTATCGGCAACCCCACTTTCATGGGCGATAATCTGTTGCGTCCGCAAAGCAATCTGCACCGAAGCTTCAGTCGGCAGGCAAAGTGCTTCATCCCGGGAATTGGTATGCAGTGAATTGGTGCCTCCGAGAACTGCAGCTAAAGCCTGCATGGTCACTCGAACCACATTATTGTCAGGCTGTTGTGCGGTCAAACTACAACCGGCGGTCTGGGTATGAAAACGCATCATCATCGAAGAGGCTTTTTTGGCCCCGAAACGTTCTTTCATGAGTCGTGCCCAGAGCCTGCGGGCTGCTCTGAATTTGGCCACTTCTTCGAGAAAATTATTATGCACGTTAAAGAAGAAGGATAACCGTTTGGCAAAAACATCAACATCAAGACCGGTCTTGATCGCTGCATCGACATAAGCGAGGCCATCGGCCAGAGTGAAAGCAACCTCTTGCACGGCTGAAGAACCGGCTTCACGAATATGATAGCCGCTGATACTGATAGTGTTCCAGTTGGGCAGATTATCTTTGCAATAGGAGAAAATATCAGTAATAATCTTCATCGACGGCTGCGGCGGAAAGATATAGGTTCCGCGAGCAAAGTACTCTTTTAAGACATCATTTTGAATTGTCCCGCGCAGTTTTTCGGAGCTTACCCCCTGCTTTTCGGCCACGGCAATATACATCGCCAGCAAAACTGCGGCCGGAGCGTTGATGGTCATCGAGGTGCTGACCTTATCTAAGGCGATCTGGTCAAAAAGAATCTCCATATCGGCCAGCGAGTCAATAGCAACCCCGACTTTACCCACTTCACCGTCGGCCAGTTCCATATCGGAATCGTAACCAATCTGGGTCGGCAGGTCAAAAGCCACACTTAAACCAGTCTGCCCCTGGTCGAGAAGATAGCGATAACGTTCATTAGTCTGTTTAGCGGAACC
>DAOVTG010000062.1 GCA_030633185.1 Deltaproteobacteria bacterium | reverse complement strand
AGTCACGGGATGGCTAAGTAAAAATTTCGATATACAAGATGTTGTGGTTTTTCAGGCGCGAGACCATACATGTAGTATGTCGAGTGCCTGAAAAACCACAACAGCGCAGTAGATCGGACTTTTTACGACGCCATCAAATCTGTTTATTTCTTAAATATTCTGTGCGTAGTAATAAAGCGGTATTGTTCCGGCTGATCACCGATGCTCACAATTTTGGAGGTATCAAAGTTGTCGTTGTCTGCCGAACCTTTGATCTGGATAGTGATCCGAGGTTAAAAAGCCTGAAAGAAGCTAATCGAACAAAAACAATTGATATCCCCTGAGAAGGCGCAGGCAGAATACACCGAGTTCAACCGGACCCAGAAGATCGAGATCGCCATCGAGCAACCCTTGAAAGAACATAACATTCTACAGACCATTGCCCGGGTTAACCGCATTTTTGCGGGCAAGGAGTTCGGCCATATAATTGATTACCGGGGCATTCTCGGCAACCTCAATGAGGCGATGAACACCTATGACGCCCTGGGCGGCTTCGATGCCGATGACGTCGATCTGACCACGGTGCGGCAAGGTCATGAGAAAGAGATCCCCGAAACCCTGCGTTACTCCATCGAGGCACCGGCTTATTACGGGGTGGTGGGCGAAGTATTGAGTGAATATCGAACCCAGGAAAACGAGCGCAGAGACTTGGCGGCCGAGATCGCTTTGACCATCGAAAAGCTGCTGAGCGACTGGTATCGGCAACACGCCCAACGGATTTTTCGAGAACGATTAGAAATTTGTTTGCAGCGAGTTGCCCGAGAAGGGGTGAAAGCGCCAAACTTGCGCATTCAGAAAATGACCAATCGCTGGGGAATTTGTTCGGAACAAGGAAAAATCATCCTCAACCTGGAGCTGATCAAAGCCCCCAAGGAATGTATTGACTACGTCATCACCCACGAACTCTGTCACCTCAAAGAAAAACATCACGGCCTTCGCTTCTGGCGTTTACTGGAAAAACTGATGCCGGATTACAGAGAAAGACGACAACGGCTTAATCACTATGCGGATGTGTAGTTAATCTTGCAATCTTTACAAATAGATCAGAACTTAAACAAAGAATATAAAAATACCCTCTTGTTGTTATTCTTGCATTTGGTCTACACTTAGTCTATACTAAGCGTCACCTAACGTAGACTAAGGAGCCTATGCAGCCCATCAAGCAATTAACCCAGACCTTAGAAAGCCTTGCAGACGAGGAACACTACCTCTTTTCTTTGCGAGATTTGAGTGCCATCATACCTGGACAAAGTTCGGCCGCATTTAAGGCCCTGATCGGGCGAGCGAAAAAAAACGGTTTACTCAGACCTGTTTGCCGGGGACTCTACCTTTACACTAAAGTAAATTATCCGGCGGGTCTGATTTTATACCATGCCGCTGCCCGCTTGCGGGCTCATGAGTTTAATTACATCAGTTTAGAATCTGTTTTGAGCGATGCCGGAGTGATCTCGCAAGTCCCTATGAATTGGGTTACGCTGATGTCTTCCGGGCGCAGTTATATAGTTGACTGCGGAGCCTTCGGTCATATAGAATTTATCCACACGAAAAAGTCTATAAATAGCGTAGTGTCGCAGATAAACTATGATCCGCGCTGCCGCCTGTGGCGGGCATCAGTCGGCCTAGCACTTCGGAACATGGCGCTGTCCCGAAGAAGCACCGACCTAGTCGACTGGGAGGCTGCCCATGAGCTTATTTGACCATCTGGTTTCTCATGCTTTGAAAAATCAAAGCAAATTAGCCCCATTACAAGCAGTGGTAGAAAAAGAACTTCTGCACCATGATATCTTACGTGAAATGAGTACGGCGGGCCTCCTTAGCGGCTTGACCTTTATCGGTGGAACATGTTTGCGAAGTTGCTATGGCTCCAATCGTTTGAGTGAGGATTTAGACTTTACGGGAGGTAAAGACTTTAGGCGCGAAACCTTAGCCAATCTGGGCACGGTGCTGATTGAGCGGCTGCAGATAAAATACAATTTGCAAGTAGCAGTAAGTGAACCGGTTAGAGAGACCGGCAATGTTGACACCTGGAAACTGAAAATCATCACCCACTCACAACAGAAAAACCTGCCAGCGCAAAGGATTAATATCGATATTTGCGCCATTCCCAGTTATGACCGAAAACCCATGATCTTACGCAACCATTATGGTGTAGAGATGGGAACTTCAGGCCTGATTATCCAAGCCCAAAGTCGAGAAGAAATTCTTGCCGACAAGATGGTTGCCTTCGCCCTCAGGCCGAACCGGATCAAGAATCGTGACTTGTGGGATATTGGCTGGCTTAAACAACAAAATATCTCTTTGCCCTTAAAGTTAGTGGTAAAGAAAATAGCGGATCACCGGTGCAACATCGACAAATTCCTGATATTGATAAAGGAACGCAATCAACAGCTACTTGATGAGCCGATAATTCGAAAGAATTTCATCTACGAAATGCGAAGGTTCCTGCCCCCGCAAGTAGTAGCCGGAACAGTCGAAAATAAAGAGTTCTGGGTCTACCTGACGGATCTTCTCCAAACCGAGTGCAAACTGGTAATACAGACATTGACCAGCTCTCAGAAACTAGACAGTTTCAAAATGTAGTAGCTTCATATCTTTGACGATGATAAAATGGACAGCCTTAAATGACAGATAACCGCATAAACATGGGTGAAGGCCGAGTCTTCACGGTTCTTTTGCGCCTTGGTGCGCCAGCTATGGTCTCGATGTTTTTCGCGACCCTCTATGCTTTGGTCGATACGATTTTTGTGGCCAAGCTCGGAACCATTCCTTTGGCCGCCATGTCTTTGGCCGTGCCGATGTTCTTTATCGCCATGTCTTTAAGTAAAGGGGTGGCAGTTGGCGCTCTGGCAATAATGAGTCACGCCCGAGGCCACGGCGATCACAAGCAGGCAGAGAAAATCGCCAAGGCCACCTACCCACTCGCCTTTCTCACGATCAGTGCTTTACTGCTCTTGGCCTTTCCAACCTTCAACCAGCCACTATTCGCGCTCTTTGACAATCATCCCCAGCTCCTGAGCGAAAGCGGCAGTTATATGCGATGGCTGGCTTTAAGTTTTCCCGTCATCGGCTTTGTGATGCTTAGTGAGGCCATCTTTTTCAGCTATGGCGACACCAAAACCCCGATGCTGGCGATGATTGCCGGCAATCTTCTCAATATGGTTCTTGATCCACTCTTGATTTTCAGCTGCGGCCTGGGGGTCGAAGGAGCTTCACTGGCCTCACTCTTGGGTTGGCTCTTATCGAGCGCAATCATGTGGCGCGCCCTGAAGAATCGGGGGCTCGACCACCCCGGTCTGAAATTTTCCCGAAGCCACCTTAAACACTGGCCTCAAATCGCCGCCCTGGGAGCGCCGGTCGCCGTTTCAATGCTGGTCATCCCAGTTTCAGTCGCGATGCTTAATTATCTTCTCGCAGACTTCGGCCCGGCCTATGTCGGAGCCTGGAACTTGAGCACCCGAATTGAGCAGATGGCAATTCTGCCACTTTACGGTCTCTCCTGCGCATTGGTTCCTTTTATCGGCTTTAATCTCGGCCTTAAACGTTTCGACCGAATCAAAGAGGCCTGCCAGACGGCCTTGCTCGGCTGTTACGTCATCGTCATCCCGACAATTATTATTTTCTGGTTTCAGGCCGATATTATAATGCACATTTTCAAACCCTCACCGGAGGTTTTAAAACTGGCCGTCTTCACCCTCAAAATCATTGGTCTAGGCTATTTTTTTACTCCTTTTGAACTGGTTATGACGGGCTTGTCGCAAGGCCTCAAACAACCAAAATATTCGCTGATTATCAATTGTCTGCGCTTTTTGCTTTTGAGGGTCCCTCTGGCCCTGCTTTTTTCACAATTTTGGGGCGGCCACGGCATCTATATAAGCCTGCCTGTCTCTTTGACGATCTCCGGTCTGGTCAGTTTTTTACTCATGCGCAGACTTCTTAAGGAGTGTCGGATTTCGACAGTTATGTAAAGGAACTAAAAATGACCACACTTTTCGGATTCTTGATATCGTTTATCGGAATCGCGGCCACCATCGAGATAGCGGCCCGTATCTACTTCAGACAGCATTTCGGCATCCCTTTTCGCTCACGGATGATCGGTGAGTACCCTTATAACAGTTTCATTAAAATGGTTCCGTCACCATTGCATTACCGGTTTGTCAAAGGCTTCAGATCAAAGATGGTCAAAATCAACCGTTTCGGTTGCCGGGGGCCGGAACCGGCTCCGACCGGAGAGAAAAAGAGGCTTCTCCTGATCGGCGAATCGAATTTTTTCGGGGTCAAACTACACCGTGAAAGCGAGGTCTGGGACGCCCGTCTCCAAGCCCTGCTACGACGTTTTGGAGACCATAACTGGGAGATCATCAACGCCGGCAACCCGACCTACAACAGTAACCAGCACCGTCTCTACTGGGAATCGGAGATAGCCGCCGTCAAACCCGATATCGTCTTGTTCTGTATCGGCTTTAATGATCTTTCGCAGGCCTGGATGATGGGCTCAAAATGGACATCTGAGACGGTCTGGCCCGAAAAATTCATTATGGCTTTAGAAAGGAAAATTCCCTTCACTAAACATCTATTGGGTAGCTTCTGCAGCTATCTTCTCTTACGCCGTGCCTCCAGTGAGCGCCAGGGTTTTCCGCGCTGGGATGAAGATTTTAAGTGGCAAAGATGTTTGTCTCAGATTGATGATAACTATTGCGCTTTAAATGATCTTGGCAAAGCCCAAGGGGCTCAAGTTGCAATCATCATCAACAGTTTTGCTTATGATCCTGAACCAAGCCCGACCGAAGCTCGCCGCCTGGAAGGAATCCAAGCCAACTGGCACACTTTCTTCACTGAGCGCGGCATTTACGATCGGGCTCTGGTCGATGAGATCAGAAAGATTTCCGGAAAACTGGAAATCCCCTGTATTGATCTACTGGGAAGCTTAGCGCATAACCCTAGGCGTCACGAACTCTATTTTGATATGGCCCATTTTAACGACGCCGGCATGCGGGTCGTGGCCCGAACACTTTATCATGAAATTGAAAAACTGGGCTGGTGGAAAGCTGAAAAATCACGAGCAAAAGGACAAATAGAACAAATAGAACAAAAAAAGGAGACGTAAATTGACTAAAATAACTGAAAAAATGAACCGACAAGAGAACTATCACATTGAACCGGGCCAGAATTGGCAAATCGATCTTTTTCGACCGGAAGATGCTGAAGGCGTCGCCTCTCTGTTTCGCTCGGTCTACGGAGCCAGCTATCCAATTCGCACCTATGTTGAGCCCCAGCTCCTCAGAGCTGAAAATGCGGCCAGGCGCGTCATCTCCAGTGTCGCCAGGACGCCGAGCGGTGATATCGTCGGTCATAATGCCCTCTTTCAGAGTGCTCCTTACAAAAAAATCTATGAATCAGGTGCCGGAGTTGTCCATAACAACTACCGAGGGGGACACGGCATTTTTACAGATATGATAGCGCACGGCATCGAAGTCGGCAACCAACAATTCGGGGTCGAACTAATCTACGGAGAGTCCGTCTGCAACCATGTTTTTACCCAAAAAGCCTGTCACAACCTGAACTTTAAAACCCAAGCCATCGAGGTTGACCTGATGCCGGCCGCTGCCTACGATAAGGAGAAAAGTGCCAAGGGTCGGGTTTCGACGATGCTCGGTTTCAGAACTTTGCGCCGCCGGCCGCATACGGCCTACCTGCCCCCACTTTATGAACAGCAATTACGCTTTATTTACAGCATTCTGGATGATCAGCGCACCTTCATACTGGCTAATCAATCACTGCCCAAAAGCGTAAAAACCCAACTCAAAACCGAGGTTTTTAGTTTCGCCAACGTCGCGAGAATCGCGGTCATGGAAAATGGCTGCGATTTTGCCGAAACTTTGGCCGGAGAAGAGCAACTTTTGTTGAAAGAGGGTGTCAAAGTTTTTCAGGTGTGGCTCAATTTGGCCTCCCCCGATGTCGGGGCAGCGGCCGCAAGCTTAAAACAATCGGGTTATTTCCTAGGCGGCATTCTACCGCGTTGGTTTGATACGGACGGTCTTTTAATGCAAAAAATCAAGGAAAGACCCAATTGGGAAGAGATGCAGATTCATTTTGATGACGACCGCAAGATCATTGAGATGGTACGAGCTGACTGGCAACGCTCTTAAAAAGGTTAATAATTCAGTGCTGGTGCTACGCCGGGGCTTACTATGACCTGCAACTGATAATTGAGCCTGAACTCTAATCGCCATCCAGCACCTGTTTCAACTTCCCGGACATTTCTGCAATTGTAAATGGTTTCTAACAATCCCGTAGGCGGCAGCCATACCCAAGCCCCGACCGAGAAACTTGGTCGTAAAAAAAGGTTCGAAAATTTGCTTTCGGGTCTCAGCGGCCATACCTTTTCCGTTATCAGTTATCGTCAAACAAACATAGTTCCCAGCTTTTAAACCGGGGAATTTAACTTTGCCCCCTTGCTCTTCGGTTATGTCTGAGTTGCTACATCTAATCGAAATACGTCCCTTATCTGCCAGAGCCTCAGAGGCATTGAGCAAGACCGCAGAAAAGACCATTTGCAGTTGGGTTGGATCAGCTTCAACATCATAGAGATCAACCCCCAGGTAGCTCTTTACTTCTATAGCCGAAGCGAGAGACGGTCGGATCAAGGGCAATACATCTCCAATGAAATCGCTTAATGACAACCTTTTAACCTGATATTTACCGCCACGACCATAGGCCAGAAATTGAGCCGTCAACCGGCTCATCCGAGCAACCGATTTCCTTATCTCTTGAGTACAGCTGGCAACATTTTCATCATCGGGCAACCTCATCCCGAGCAGATCGATATTACCATTAACCACAGTTAAGGCATTATTAAACTGGTGGGCAAAACCTCCGGCAATAGTACCCATGGCCTCCATCTTTTGCATCTGCTGGAGCCGGGCCTCAATCTGTTTTCGTTCTTTCTCGGCTTTGGCTTTATAGAGGGCCATCTCAAGGGTGGCGAAGAGTTCACGCTCTTCGAAAGGTTTAATCAGATAGCCAAACGCACCCACGTATTTGGCCCGTTTCAACAAGCTTTGGTCACTATAGGCGGAAAGGAATATGACCGGGATGGCAAAACGGGAATAGATCTGCTCTGCGGCCTCAATGCCATCTGTCTCATCACGCAAGTGAATATCCATAAGCACCGTAGACCTGGTTCAAATTGCGACAGAGTTTTGTGAGGTAGACTTTAAAATCAATTCGGGCCAGGTTGTCGGACTGATAAAGTGCTTCATGAATCAACGACATGGCGTAAATTCGATCTCGGCACTCATTAAAGATCTCCTCCAGACGCGCATCATTAACTCTTCGAGAGTGCAGCCGCAACAGACTGACAATAACCTGCATATTATTCTTGACCCGATGATGGATCTCGCACAAGAGCACCTCTTTTTCTTTGAGCGAAACGTTGAGCTGGTCCTCGGTATGTTTGAGTTCAGTGATATCACGTACGCCCACCACCACGCCTGAGATCACTCCGTCCACATTAACGTAAGGATAATAAGCCACATCCATATAGCGGAAACCGGTTTTGGGGTATTCAAACCACTCCTGGTAGTGGATCTCATCACCAGCAAGGGAGCGATCCAGATGATCTTTCACTATTACCTCAAAAATATCGGTGCCCACAAGCTCCGACACCCCATGACCAATAATCTCCGAGCGGGTTTTCATGTGTTTATCAAGGTAGGCCTGGTTCGCAGCTCGGTAGATATAATTTTGATCGACAAATGACATTAGATCAGCGGTTGACGATATGATATGGGCGTATTGGCGCAGTGTTTCTTCCGCCAGTTTACGATCCTCTACTTCAATTTTTAAATTCTGGTTACTCTGGGCCAACTCATTGTAAGCAGCGTCGAGTTGCTGAATATGATCAGCAGCACTTTTTGACATGGAGTTTAACGCTTTAAAACCAACTTTAAACTCATCTGGAATTGAGTTGTCAATCTCAATCTTATACGACAAATCATCCTCTATCCTTTGAGTCTCAACGACAGTTCTCCTGATCTGACCCAGAATCTGTTTCCCAAAAAATAAAATCCCGCAGCCCAGAATTATTGTCAATAGCAGCGTTACAATTTGTAGAACTCTAATCTTCCGGGTAAGCTTGCCGTGACGATTTTCAATACTGCCTCTTAACCTCTTCAGCCTCTCTCTCAACTCTTGCCGGTTTTGATTAAGTTTCCTAGTCAAAACCTTTTTTTTCTCTTCTGCGGTTAACAGACCTATGAAAAGCTTCTCAAACCCGCTACCTGCTTGCATAAGTTCCTCAACTGAAGAGGACAACATAGAACTCGCTTCAGCATAGATGTTTTTGTTCTCCCGGCAAATTTCAAACAGCTCCTGAAACGTCGTCTGCCTGCTGTTTAAGTGCGTCAAAATTGCATTATTAGAGCCTGAATGACAATTCAGACACATTTTATTTATCGTGTCATACTCCCTGAATAACTCGCCAAAAGAGGATAGATCAGCCAACGCCACCTGTTCATTAATGATAATATCTGAAAGCGTTTGCTCACATTCTACTATACAGTGAAACCTGTGGTCAACCGAGTAGATGTGATTATGAAAATAGTGATTGAGTGCAACAAAAGAGACAATCAGAAGAAAAAACACTGTCGCCATATAAAGTTTGGATTGAATCGACAATATTCTCATTTTTTTAGTAAAATCTCCATCTGAAATATGGACACGAAAATTATTTGCAGATTGACACACCTAGTAAATGACTATATGCTATGTATAGTCATTTACTAGGTGGAGGTAAAAATGCACACATTTGGAATCGCCGAAGCAAAAGCCAAATTCACATCAATTATAGAGATGGTTTCAATGGGAGAAGATGTCTCTATTACAAAAAATGGTCGACCGGTAGTCCGCCTGGTACCCGAAAAACCTCAGCAACGACAACTTGGTCAATGTGTCGGCATGTTCACATTAAAAGGACCGTTAAAAAATCCAGATGAAACTTTTTCCGAGTTCTACAAATGAGATACCTTATAGATACATGCACATTCATATGGCTCTCAACAGAACCGAACAAGTTATCGGAAAGCGCCCGTACAATTATTCAAAATGCTGAAAACGAGATTATCGTCTCAACCGTGTCTCCGTGGGAACTTGCATTAAAAAAAGATGATGTAATTCAAACAGAAGATCTTGAACGTTTCGTTAAACAAGCTTGTATACGCCATCAATTAACCCTGACCTCTCCATCCCTGGCCCATGTCTGCATGGTAAAAAAATTACCATTTCACCACAAGGATCCTTTCGACAGACTGTTAATCGCCACATCTATAGTCGAAGATATGCCTCTCATATCAGCAGACAAAAAAATTGCCATGTACTCCATTGAAACCATCTGGTAGAGCTTTCTAGCAAAATGATACTGACAAAGCCTTGACTTTCTAGTCCGCCAAACAAATCATAAAGCCTTTGATCTGTTGCTCAAGGCGCGGGTTATTCATAAAATCCCGGCTTGCGATCCGTCCGGCTTGCCTCTGGGAGCAACCGCCAATCCCAAAAAATTTAAAGCGGCGATGCTGGACATAGGCCTTTTGCAGAGGCTCTGCCAGGTGCCGGTTGAGTTAGAGTTACAACAAGACAACCTGCTCGCCATCTATCGCGGTAAACTGGCGGAACAATTTGTGGCCCAGGAGCTTTTAGCCTGGTATGGATCAGATCTATTTTATTGGGCCCGTGACGCCCTGGGCAGCAGCGCCGAAGTCGATTATCTCGCAATTCGTCAAGGAAAGATCTACCCGCTTGAGGTTAAATCCGGCAGCGGGGGGAGCTTACGCAGCCTCCACCTGATGCTGGGAAAATATCCACATTGCCCCCAGGGGTTGGTGCTCTACAGCAGAACGTATCGTGAATTACCGGAACAAAAACTCATCTTCCTGCCCATCTACAGTATTGCAAGTATTGGAGACAATATATGGCAGGATTATTTGGAATGAATAATTCTAGGAGGCTATCCGAGAATGTCTTCTTTCCCCAGCGGCGTTGTTTTTAGAAAATAATGCTCGGAATACTAAGTGTATACCTGTACTTATTGTCGAAAAATGCCTTGATCAAAGAAAAAACCCTATTCTCGGACAATCTCCTGACTACCCATATTTACCCTTTCGTGTATTTCGTCTGTTTCGTGGTCACGCTTTCAAGCATTAAACCAAGAAGCCCAAAAAGCAAGTATTTCCAACCTTTTTTTCAGTGGCTATTGATGACGGTTGAGAGACCGAGACCTGTGCCTTTATCTACAGCTTTGGTCGTATAAAAAGGCTCGAAAATGTGTTCCAGCACTGTTTCAGGAATCCCGCAACCATTATCAGAGACCTCTAAAAGCAGATACCAACCGACACTGCAGTCGGCATGAGAGATGAAAAAATCACGATCAAGAAATATTATCGAGCAGCGTCGCCTTCTCGCGCAACTTAGCCATCCCGTGACTTTTTACGAAGGCATCAACCACTGTCTGCTGATGTTCGGCAATCTCTTTTTGCAGCTCTAGGGTTCGTTTTTCAACAACCGCCTCCAGAGATTCAAGGTATCTGGCCCTCTCCTCCATCAGTTGCTGTTCCGAGGTTGAATTGTGTACACAACCTTCAACCCCTTTGCCTATTTCAAGTGTATCTTTGAAATAATAACGATTTGCTTTATTTTGCAGCTGCTTTACAGGAACCGCTTCGGTGTACCCGTTTTTGAAATTTATCCTCACAAATTCCATTCCCGTTTCATCAAGATAACGAATCTGGTCATACTTTATTTCATCCGGGAAAAATAAATTAGATCATCTTCTAACTCATTAAGGTTTTGCCGTTTCCCATCCAGAGCCTTTTTTATTTCACGGTAATTGCTGAGAACCTTTAAATCTGATGAGATGGCGTGTGGGGATCAGACATCGAAGGCATGGCCTCAAACCCGGTTCCGATTCCTGGTGCCGTCTGGCTTTTAGGCTCTGGCTTGATGGGTTTGATCGGTTTCAAACGGCTGAAAAAAAGTTGAGTTTGTTATAAGCAGCAATTAATTTTCTAAAAAAGGGGTCATGTTTATTGTTTAAACATGACCCCTTTTTTTGTGGGACTATTTAGGTGCCGTTCTGTCTCGGTTGGGGTCATTTCTTGACTATGGATCTTTCGCATAATTCGCCTCAACCCCTGAAAAAGGTCACATTTTCAACTTATAAACCAACACAACAACAACCTCAGCCATAATAATCACCCACAAAAATAAGCCCTAAAAACATCATTTGGGTTGCTCCGGTAATGGCCATATTAAAACCCGAGAGAACAAGACTGGTACAATATTTAAGGGCGATGAAAAGATTGAACTTAAAGCCGTAATATAAATTTGAAGGAAAAGTTGGTAACTATTCAGGTACCCACGATAAAACCAATCGCCTCAAGCGCATGGGCAAACTTTTTCTCCTTGCCCGGAAGCAGAACCAGATGTT
>DAOVTG010000204.1 GCA_030633185.1 Deltaproteobacteria bacterium | reverse complement strand
GCGGCAACGGTTTCGGCAAGGTTCATGACATCAGGTTTGCCGGATGTGGGATCCAGGCAAGCGAGGGCAAGATGTTGGGCGTAGGCCGGAGAACGCATGACCATGTTTATAAGAATTCGGTTGGGGCCGATTTCAAGGAGAGCGAGGTCTCGGTCTGCTAGCAAAGTGTTCAGGCCGTCGCCAAAACGAACGGTTTCGCGCAGGTGCCGAGCCCAATATTGGGGCGAGGTTGCTTGTTCATCAGTGATCAGGTTGCCGGTGAGGTTAGAGATAAAAGGAATTTTGGGGGCGCAACGTTTGACGGCGGCGACGCACTTTTCCATCTCCGTCATGGCCGGTGCCATCATCTCCGAATGAAAGGCGTGGGAAGTATTTAGTTTGGTTGCTTGAATGTTTAGAGATTCAAGAACTTGCAATAATTCATCAATTTTATCTTCCGGGCCGGAAATAACTGATTGTTCAGGGGTGTTGACCGTCGCCAGTGAAAGTCCGGATTTAAGATGTTTCAGGGCCTCTTTTTCCGGCAGGGAGACAGCCAGCATTTTCCCCGGTGCCTGTTTAGCCATAAATTCGCCCCGCTTGGCGATTAGCTTCAGACTATCCTCAAGCGAGAAAACCTTAGAGATCGCGGCGGCAACCCATTCGCCGACACTATGGCCGATCATGATGGTTGGAGTGATGTTCCACTCGATCATGAGTTGGGCCAGAGCATATTCGAAGACAAAAAGGGCCGGCTGGGCGATCCGGGTTGAGAGCGGCTCCGAAGTTTGTCCTGAAAATTTTTCGGGGCTACTCTTGGATATCTTAAAATCCATGGTTAAAACATCCTGGATATTGAGTTGCAGGTAGGGTTTGAGTATTTCAGAACAGAACTCAATATTTTTTTTAAATACCGGTTCCTTAAACAATTCCTGACTAATAACCGGTTGCGAACCCTGCCCCGCAAACATGAAAGCGATCTTATTTGTCCTTTTTGGATAAACTGTTCCTGCTTTTTTTTCACTCCGGGCTTGCTTAACGAACGAATCAGCTAAGTTTTGCCGGTCGATTTTACCGCTTGGCAGAAGCGGAAATTTTTCAACTGCAATAATATCCGTCGGCAGCATATAGGTCGGCAGAATTGTTTTCAGATGGGCTGTTAGCTCATCTTTGAAAGATGGTTTTTCCTCCCGGTTTATGACAAAGGCGACCAAACGTTTATTGTCGGCCGCGTTGCCATGAGTTATAACAATGGCATCTAAAATGTCGGCATGCTGCTTAAGGGCATTTTCAATTTCACCCAGCTCAATCCTGAATCCTCTGATTTTAACCTGATTATCCAACCGTCCTAAAAATTCAAGATTACCGTTACTGCGATACCGAACCAGATCTCCGGTTTTATAGATACGTATCGTATCCGGCAGCTCTTTGCCCGTACGAAAGGTTGTCGGCGACCAGTGTAAAAAACTTGCCGCAGTCCGTTCAGGATCGTTGAGGTAGCCAGTAGCCAGCCCTCTGCCGCTGAGATAGAGCTCGCCGGGAGCCCCTGGTGGAATCGGAGTGAGAAGATCTTCGTTTTGGCGCAGCAGGTAGCAGTTAATATTGTCTAGAGGTTTGCCGATCTCCGGGCTAAGATTGCCGGTCGCTGAGATCACGGCGCTGGTGGAGACAACGGAATTCTCAGTTGGGCCGTACATATTACAAATCATAAAAGACAGGCCGTCGGTGGGTCTGACTCTTAAGGTGTCGCCGCCGGTGTAGAGAATGCGTAACTTGCAACTCTGGGGCCACTCTAATTGTAATAAGATTTCAGTCATTGCTGTGGAACAGAAATGAACGGTTATATTTTGGGCGACAATCCAGTCACGCAATTCGAGGGGGTCAAACATGAGGTCATTTGGAACCAGGTGAAGAGTGGCTCCTGAACATAAAGTTGGCCATATCTCTACAATTGAGGCGTCAAATGAGAGTGAGGCAAATTGTGAGATTGTGTCATTGGGCGATATTGAAAAAGTGTCGGTAATCCAATGCATGAGGTTAAGCAGGCCCTGATGGGGAACGATAACGCCTTTGGGGCGGCCGGTTGAGCCCGATGTGTAGATTACATAGGCCGGATTTTCCGGAGCATGTTTCGTGGTGTACTTCGGAGCGTTATTCGGAGTGTACCTATGCCCGGCTGCTCTCTTTTCAGAAGCCGGGGCTGTCGGCAAAGTGCTGACATCGATGATTTGTAACTCACTTGCCAGATCACATTTTAGATCACTTTGGGAGAAGTTTTTGACAAAATCGAGAGTCTCTTTAGCGACCAGGATTTTTTTCAGGCGCGCATCCCGGATCATGAATTTAAGCCGTTTTTCCGGTTGGGCGGGATCTAGGGGGATAAAGGCCGAATCGTTTTTCAGTACGGCCAGCATGGCGGCAATTGTGGCCGGAGATCTTTCCATGCAGATTCCGATATAAGCATCATTTTCCGAGCTTTGCAGAGCTTTTTTGATGCTTTCGGAAAGCGCGTCAAGTTCAGTATAAGTCAAAGAGTGTTGCTCGCCGATGATAGCTATAGCCTCAGGTCGGCTGATTACCTGGTGTCTAAATTGTTCGATTAATGAGGTCTCGACTAAGGCTGCGCTTTTTCCCGTGCCCCATTTTGTTAACCGGGTTTGGTCCTGGGCCGAGATCAGATCCGATTCCGTAATTGGTATATCCGCCCGCTCGGAGACTATTTCAAGCAGGTTTATAAAACTTCTAATCCAGCCCTCCACACTCTTGAGCTCAAACAACGCGGTGGCAAACTCCAGGGCAGAGCTCAGCCCGCCATCACGCTCTTCCATATAGAGTGAAAGATCAAATTTAGCGATATCGGATTTAAACTCGACCCACTCCTGTTTCAGCTTATCTGTTTGGGGCGGGTCGTCTAACGGAGGGAGGAGGGTGAAGTAGGTTTGAAAGACACTCTGGTGACTCATATCCTGAGAGATATTGAGCTCTTTAACCAGTTTTTCAAATGGAATTTGGCCGTGTTGCAGGAGTTTGGTTCCGGCTTTTGCGGTACGTTTTACATATTCCGCAAAAGATTGCTGGCCTGAGAGATCAAGTCGTAGAGGCATGACGTTGGCGAGCAGGCCGACAATTGGTTCGAACTCCGGCCGGGAGCGGTTGGCTAGAGCGGTGCCGATTGTAATATCATCTTGTCCCGAATAGCGGGAGAGCAAAAGCCCAAAGGCTGTCGTCAGCAGAACGTTGAGCGTGGTTTTCAGCGTTTTCGCCCGCAATTTGAGCTGTGAGGTCAAAGACGGTGAAATTTTGAACAAGAGTGTATCTCCGGCAAATGATTGCATTGAGGGCCGGGGTTTGTCGGTCGGCATTGATGATATTGCCGGTACTCCCTGTAATTGTTTCTGCCAAAATTTAATTTTGGCTTCATTGAGGTTGGTTGCAATCGAGCGGTTTTGCCAATCAACAAAATCACTATGGCCTGCCGAAAGCGGTGGCAGAGAGAGCGGAATGTTTTCTGTTTTAGCGTTGTAGAGTTGGTTTAAGTCATCTATTATGATACCTATGGACCAGCCGTCAGCGATAATATGGTGGCAGGTTATAATCAGACCATATTCGTTATTGTCAAGTACGATCAGCAGAGAGCGAAAGAGTGGAGCTCGGCTAAGCTCGAATGGGGTTCTAGCTTCTTCTTTAAACCTTAATTCCAGTTCCCTGAGACGATCATTTTCCGGAAAATTACTGATATCTTCAATGCGAAAAGGGATCTCTAGATTTTTATGTATCCTCATTACCGGGCCGAACTCTCGTTCCTGGATACTTGTGGAGAGTGCATCGTGACGTTCGGCCAGGGCCTTAAGTGCCTCTTTTAAAGCCTCAATATCGAGCTCTCCCCGAAGTTTCAGGGCTACCGGCAGAGTATAGACATGATTTTGCCCTATTTGTTGGGATAAAAACCAGATCTTTTGTTGAGCATACGAGATCTCCAGTTCTCTCTCTTTCCTGTTTTCGGTTCTCTTTTCTGGTGGAATCTGCTCTCCCAGGTTATTATTATTATTATTCTCAAGCGGAGTTACAAAGGCGGCAAGCCCGGCAATCGTCGGGGCGGCAAAAAAACGGTCAATCGAGAGTTGGGTGCCAAACTCATTGGTGAAACGTGAGATTGCCTGAATTGCGACCAGGGAATCGGCTCCCAGTTCAAACAGGTCATCATCAGCGCCGATGCCGTCAATTCCGAGCAGCTCACTCCAGGTTTTTGCCATAAAAATTGCAACTGGGCCTTGAGGTTCTCTGAAAGGAGTTGTCAGGTGCGGTCTTGGTTGTTTGGGGCTCGCTCCCGGCTGCGAATGGCTCGCGATTAGTGCGGAGATTTCCCGGCTTTGGTCGTGGGAACGGGCGAGTTCTCGTTCTGCTGCCAGGTCAGTGGTGCAGACATAGATAACCGGCTCTCCTCTGGAGTTGAGGCTTCCGGCAAAGATGTCGGCTCCTTCTGCAGAAGAAATTCCGTTAGCGATGATCGAGCGCAGGATCGGGGAGATCGCTTGGTCTTCGGTTTCAGGGGATAAATTATCAGGTTTATTCGTTTTGGCGGGTGGCGTGGCTCGTTTGCCGGCTGCGGCGACTTTGAGCATGGTATAACGCTTGATCTCCAGTAAAATATCACCTTCAGAGCTCATAATCGTGATATCAAAAAGGAGGCGGCCGGAAGAATTTTCCTCTTTTATCCGGCGGCTATAGCTGATGATGTCGGGTGTAAGCGGGGCATAAATATTGACAAGCCCGAACTGGAAGGGCATAAAATCCCAGGCATTTTCAAT
>DAOVTG010000124.1 GCA_030633185.1 Deltaproteobacteria bacterium | reverse complement strand
TGATCCAATAGTTGAAAGATTATGAAGCCCGGGTTTTACGGATTTAACTTCGGCAGCCGGTTTTGCTCAGTCTGTGGTGCTTGATCCCTTAAGTTTTTACGGGCTTGCCTGACTGCAGTGGAGAGTTTGTCTCCAGACCATCGTCTATCATGTTTTGTTGCGTAAAGGAAATTTTGCAGAGACGCTATCTCTTTTTTAAGTGTCAAATTTCCAGCCCGGGTATAAAAATGTTTCAGAGTAGTGGGGTTTCCGGTTGTGTTGCTCTGATCAAGCCAGGCAACAAGTGCCTGCATGGTGGCAGAGGCATCATGTACTGCGGCCGCCTTCTGGAATTTTATAAAGAGCTCTTTTTCGTGATCTACTGTTGTTGCTCTTAAGGCATGCTGTTTCATCCGAAAAAGTAAAAAGCCGATAAAAACAAGAACCGAAAAAAGCAGAACTATAGCCGCCCATCTCCAGGGAAAACCGGTGGAGCCTGTACGGATAGCCTTAATCGGACTCTCTTTCACTAAGAGAAGGTTGGCAGTGACTGTGATTTCGGCTGCTTTCAGGGGGATCTTTTTCAGGGTTTCGGTCTTGGGGTTCCACCACTGGATACTTATTCCCGGAACCTTAAAGGTTCCTTCCTGCTCGCAGATATAAGTGATAGTCTCGGTGCGACTGCCCGTAAATTGGCCTCGTTGTCTCTGGTCTCCTACCTGTGCTGGTTTTCTGTAAAAGCCCAAACCGTCAATTTTTTTCAGACCCAATGGGGGAAAGGCCATGCCCGGCAGATCGTCGGCAGTCATGGTGATTGTCCGGATCAGAGCATCTCCAACCTTGGCTTTGTCCGGTTTTGGCACCCATTTATCCTTAATCTGTAGGTTGCTGCTGGTGATTACAGGTTCTTGTGGGGCCACACCGGGAATTTCAAAGACGTTGAATTGGAGTTGTTGCGTTGTAAAGGTCTGCTTCATCACTTTGCCATTTTCTCTGCGAAAACTAAATTCGACGTTAAAAGTGGGCAGGGTGAGAGGGCCTGAACGCAGGGGGAAAAGAACAATTTCGTGGCGTTTGAAGATATAAGGGTGATCATCGATTTTTTCTGTGCCGATAAGTGGTCGGTCTTCGTTTTCCATAATGAGCATCCCCGAAACCTTGGGTAGTTCAAAGCGGGTTGAGCCGGAAAAGGAAGTGATGGTGTAGAGCTTAATGTACAATGTGAGCCGCTGGCCCGGCCAGACTTTTTCGCTAAGGATCAACTCCTCTTCGACAAAAGCTGGCTGCGGCTCAGCTAGAGAGAGACTCGTAAGCCCAAGTGTAAGCAAAATCGCTATAAAAAGGGCGACTCGCCAGGGATATGATGGTGGCGTAGGCATAGTCCGTTCTTGCAAATAAGGGTTAACTCAAAATAGTTAACAGTTTAAATCTACTGTTTTTTTGTTGAACATCGAACATTCAACGCTAAACATCCAACGTCGAAGTAAGGTATCTCGGTGCGGGGACATACCTCCAGGCCGGGCTTTAGCCCGTGACGGGCTGAGCTGCGCTGTGAGCGAAGCGAGGAAGTACTCTTGGGGTGTGTCCCCTCTCGAAGTGGGCGAAGCAATATTCGCCGCCATTTACTGTAACGTTATGGTTAAACACGCTGAAGTTTGAATTTTATATTATTTGGGGCCAAATGGGTCTAGGTAACCACCTTGACTCACTCTTGCAGTTGCTTGGCAGCCGCATTCTGATACAAAAACTTAGCTCTTAGAAAATCTGCCGGCTTGGTCTCGATCCGGCGCAGCCACATGGCCCGCATCTCCTGATCGGAGAGTTGCTCTCCACCAGCGACCTGTTCCTGCGTGTTATTAGACTCTTTGTTTGCTCGCTTATCAAAAACGATCTCATCGGCTCCAAGTTTTCCGCCGGTGCCTCCGGCATCATCATCCGGGGGCTTCATTTTTTCTTTGCGAGCCCGGGCCAGGGCCAGATTTTCCCGGGCTTCAAGCCAGTGCGGTTTTAGTGAGAGCGCTTGTTTGTAGCTGGAAATAGCATTGTCATATTTACCCTGCATTAAAAGCGCATTAGCCCGATTATAGAGGGCTTTTACCGAGCCCTCCTGGCCAAATGCAACCGCTGCTTCGTTAAAGTCACCGTTCAAATAGTAGGCCGTTCCCCGCTGCAGAGGATTGCGAAAAACTTTCGCCGCCTCTTTATAATTCTTTTCGGCCATCAGCCGCCGCCCTCGTTGATCCGGGGTGATAAAAAGATCTCTCACCGACCAGTTGACCAAACACAAGGCGTAGAGAAAGGCCGCTGTTATTAGAAACAGGATTGTGAGGGGGATATGTTTTTTTATGTTGGGCATTTTTTTAGTCTAAAAGGGCTGAACATCGAACATCCAACATCCAACGTTGAACGTTGAACAATTCTTATATGTTGCGTTGTTATTTGTTCGATGTTTATACTTTGTATTCTAGTAACTATTCAGGTGCTATCTACAAACTGCCGGGATTGGGGTCATTGCTGGTACTAAGGTGCGTTAGCACCCCAGCTTTGACCCCGTTTATGGGAGCGAAGCAATGTTCGCCGCCATTTGTTGTGGCTTTATAGTGGGAACCTGAATAGTTACGCATTCTATTCATAAACCACCATCCAGCCGTGCCTGAAGAAAAAGAGTCCTAATGCCAGTAGCACCGGCAAAAGCCAGTAGCCACTATCCCGCCAGCGGTCGCCTTGGTTCTGTTGTTTGGCTGTAGAAAATGTAGTTTTGATGTGGTGAGCAAGTTTCTGCACGTCGCGATCGTCTGGAGAGACAATGGTCAGGCTGGCGCCAGCCGCGGTTGCGGCTTTTTTCAGGTTTTCCATATCAAGGGCTGGTGCCGGAGGGCTGCCTGCAGGAGGTACAATGCCTTGGTCGGCGGCGATCGCATAAATATGGACAGAGATTCCTGAGTTTTCATGAAAAGCTCTAATTCCTTTGAGTTGATGCGGGTCAATCTGGTCGGCAATCAGTAAAATGGAGCCGGGAATTTCTGCCTTATTCAGCAGTAAGCCTCCAAGTTCCAAGGCGGCGGCGGCAACATCACCTTTCTTGGGCATGATTTTCGGGTTCAGAGCCTGGCTGAACATATCGATAATTTTCGGATCTACGGTTAGGGGCATGGTTAAGTGGGCACTGCCGCTATAGGCAATGAGAGCCGTTTTGGCACCTAAGCGTAGTTTAAGCAGATCATGGATCTTTTGGGTTGCGCGTTCGAGGCGGGAAGGCTGGATGTCTTGGGCCAGCATCGTCGGGGTGACCTTTAAGGCAATGACCAGACCTGCAGTGTCCTGAGTAAAAGGTGAAGGCTCTTTTTCCCAGGTGGGCCCGGCCAGGGCCATAATACCAACGAGCCAGAAAGCTGTCAGCAGATAAACCGGGCGTATTTTTGTTGGCTCTTTTCCTCCCACTATGAGATGCTTCAGCAGATGATCAGCAATCAAACCCTGCATCCCTGACCGCAAATTCTGTCGCCGTAGAGCGTACCAAAGTAAACCTGCTGCCGGAATCAACAAAGTCAGCAGCCAGGGGCGGAGGAAGTGGAAATTTTGGAAAAAAATTGGCATTTTTTTTGAGTCAAAAAGGTCTAAAGGGTCGAAGGCTGAACATCGAACATCCAACATCCAACGTTCAACGTTCACGTTCAACTTGTTCGACGTTCATTTATTAGCGTTTTTCTTTTCAGCGGTGCGGATACTGGCTACAAAGATTTTGGTTAACTCTTCTGTTTACTCATTGCCCGCTCTTTTTGTTCGATGTTGAATGTTGAACGTTGGATGTTGGATGTTTAACTTTTATTACCCTAAATAAATTCATCAACAAACTCAACAAAACCACCATTCCAAGAGGCCAATAATAGAGATCTCGTTTCGGTCGATAGCTTATCGTTTCAATCTCGTGGGTGCTGAGCTCGTCGATTTTTTCATAAATTTTTTCGAGTTCTTGGCGATCTCCGGCCCAGAAATAGTGGCCGCCGGTGATTTTGGCAACGTTTTTCAGGGTTTTTTCATCGAGCTTCTCCTCGCCTGCGGCTTGGGAATCGCCCACGGCCACGCAGTATATAACGATGTCGTTGTCCGCAGCAATCTGGGCCGCTTTGACCGGTTCAACTTTGGAGCTTGTATCATTGCCGTCGGTGAGGACGATTAGAAGTTTGTCTTTGACCGGGCTCTCCTTAAACATATTTATGGCCAGGCCGATGGTGTCACCAAAAGCGGTTTTGGGGCCAGCCATATCGACCTGCGCTTCTTTGAGCAGTTCCCGGCAGAGCTCCAGATCTTCGGTGAATGGGGCCTGGATAAAGGGAGCCGAGCCAAAGAAGATAAATCCGGCCCGGTCACCACTGCGGCGCTTTAGAAAATCATCCATAACCTCTTTAACTGCGGCCAGCCGATTTACCTTCTGGCCGCTTTTTGTGCTGAAATCTTCAGTACTCATTGAGCCTGACAGGTCGATTCCGAGCAGCAGGTCACGAGTTGGAATTTCTTTGACGAGCGGTTGCTCGATCCATTGAGGTCGGGCCAGAGCGGCCACCAGCAGTATCCAGCAGAGAGTGATCAGTATTTGGTTGAGCCGTGGCTGTTTGCGGACAATTGAACCACTTCTCGGTTCCTGGCCGGAGAGTTCCACCAGCTCCTCAAAAAATGGGGTCTGGATTGCCGGTCGCTCTTCCTGGTAGGGTCGGGCCAGTTTGCGACAGAGATAGGGTAGTGGCAGAAGGAGAAAGAGCCATATGTAACTGAAGCTGAACATCTTTCTAAAAACCCCTTTTATGCGTTTTAATCCAGTAATAAGTCGCCGAGTATAGTTCATTTACCTGTTCGTATGAAAGCTCGGCAAACCAGATAGTCGACTGATAGGAGCAATTAGATAGAAGTCGGCCCCGACCTTTTGTAAAGAGATCGGTAGAGCTGGTTTTATCTAGAAATGTAAGCCAGTCAGTTCCGTTTAGGGATGCAACTTGAGCTCTTCCGTAGGCAAGCATGGCAGTGCGTTTAACGAGTTCTGGGAGTCGAGGCAGAAACTGTTGATATTGGTTGGAGTCGGTCAACTCTTTCTCGATTTGAGTCAAGATGGTCAGGGCCTCACGACGATAGCTATCGTCTTGCCAGGCCCGGTATCTTTTAACCGAAAACCATGCGAGCAACAGCAAGACACTCAGACTCAAGGCGTACCAGCCGGGAGCCGGGGGCCACCAGGCAACCGAAGCCGGAATGGCGATATCGTGGAGATTCTGCAGGCTGCTGGGGTCATGAGTCATTCTTAATGCTTCTCAGTTATGCTTTTAGTTCAACGTTCGATGTTGGATGTTCGTTCTTTTAAAATCACAAATTATCGCGACCCTCTAAATTTAATCCTTCCGGCCAGTGCTCTTTTGCCGGGCACGTAACCCAAGGTCTTTCTTACTTGTGGGGCGACCTCTTCGGCGGTGTGGATGGGCAGGATCGGGACACCGAATTTGTTCAGGGAGTCGGAGAGTTTTTTTAAACGATTTTGCAGGAATTCAGGAAAGCGTTTTTGCAGTTGGCTTTCACTGGAATCAAGCAGAATCTGTTGGCTGCCGTTACTGACCACAATTGAGGCATTTTCCGGCAACTCTTTGGCCAGTAGATCATAGATTGGCAAAAGCATGACATCGTTGTGACGGGAGAGCAGTTTGATCAGGTGCAGGCTTTTATCGCTGAGTCCGAAAAAATCGCTGATTACGCAGATAAAATAGTCATGACTGGCCAGATGTCTGGCCCTTTCCAGGGTTTGGTCGAGCATCTTCTTTTTGGCAATGATATTGCGTTCAACCCCCAGGGACTGGTTTTGCCGGACAACATGCTGAAGAATCTGCATGACTGTTTTCCTACTGCGTTGAGGTTTTATCTCGCTGATTTCATAATCGTTAAAAACCAGGGCTCCAACCCGGTCTCCGGTGCTGACAACTCTCCAGGCGGCCAAGGCCGCAGCTTCAGCCGCAGTTACCGATTTCATGTTGACCTGGGAGCCGAAAAACATGGAAATTCGCTGGTCGACAAGCAGGAGCACCGGGCGTTCCCGCTCTTCGCTGTAGACTCGGATGTAGGGTTGCTTGGTGCGTTTGGTTGCTTTCCAGTCCATGGTTCGGATATCATCACCCGGCCGATATTGGCGTAACTCCTCAAAGTCTAGTCCCCGACCGCGCAAGCGCGAACCATGACGCCCTGAAAGTAGGCTCTGTATCGGTTGGCGGGGCAGAAAACTGAAACCTGATGCCTGATGCTGGAGGCGAATCAGATCTTGAATGGAGACGTAAACTCCAGGATTTGGGTTGTTTTTTGGCATTTCATGCTACCGCCACCAGTTTTATGATTTCATCGATTACTTGATCAACCGTCACGCCTTCGGCATTGGCCTCATAAGTGAGGATTAAACGGTGGCGCAGGCAGTCATGAATTACGGCTCGTACATCATCAGGTATGACGTGATCCCTTTGGCTAAGCCAAGCCTGAACCCGGGAGCATTTATCCAGGGCCAGGCTGCCACGCGGGCTGGCTCCCACCTCGATCCAGAGGGCGAGTTGTTTGTCATATTTTTCCGGATAGCGGGTGGCACTGATCAGGCTGACGATATAGCGTTCAAGATTTTCTGAAGAGTGAATCTGGTTGATCTCTTCGCGGGCTGTAAAAACTACTTCCTGAGCAATTGAATCCTGTTTTTCCGGTGAGGTTCCGGCCTGTTCACCTCGAACCAGCCGGATGATCTTTAATTCATCTTCATCGCTTGGATAATCAACCCGCACATGCATGAGAAAGCGATCCATCTGGGCTTCCGGCAGAGGATAGGTGCCTTCTTGCTCAATCGGGTTCTGGGTGGCCAGAACCATAAACAGAGGTTCCATCTTATGGGTCTTGCCGGCAACCGTTACCTGTCTCTCCTCCATGGCTTCAAGCAGGGCGGCCTGAACCTTGGCCGGGGCGCGGTTGATCTCGTCGGCCAGAACCAGGTTGTTGAAAATGGGGCCGGGTTGAAACTCCAAAAGATCTTTACCGCCAACGTTGTGATAGATCTCGGTGCCGGTGATATCAGAAGGCAGTAAATCCGGGGTAAATTGGATCCGGGAAAGGCCGGCAGAGAGGTTTTTCGCCATACTGTTAACGGCTCTGGTTTTAGCCAGGCCCGGCAAGCCCTCCAGCAGGAGATTGCCGTTGGCGAGCAGGCCCAGAATCAGCCGGTCAATCACCTGCTCCTGACCGACAATGGAATTACCGATGC
>DAOVTG010000051.1 GCA_030633185.1 Deltaproteobacteria bacterium | reverse complement strand
GAACTCAGTGATCTTGAAGATCAATGGATGCAGCACTATTTCGACTATTTGAGTAAGGGGAGTCTGGCTGAAAAGGCCAGGTTGGTAATTGAACGGATCCCGGCCCGGCTGCAATGTAATCAATGTGGTGAGACTTTTCCTTTTACGATGATTCGGGATGAAAGTAATGCCTGTCCGGCTTGCGCCGCCGGTGATTGTCGGTTAATTGCCGGTCAGGGCTATTTTGTTAAGAATCTGGAGGCTTTTTGAGATGAGCGATGAAATTCGCTTGATTGAGGTAAAAGAGGAGATCTTTGCCGATAACCGCAAGGTTGCCGAAGCTTTGCGGGAGCGGTTGTCCAAGGAGAAGACCTTTCTGCTCAACCTGATGTCATCTCCTGGGGCCGGTAAAACCAGCCTGATAGTTAAAACCATTGCCGGGTTGTCTCAGCAACTTAGATTGGGGGTGGTTGAGGCTGATATCGATTCAATGGTTGATGCCGAAACCGTGGCTGCAGCCGGAGTCCCGGCGGTACAACTTCGAACCGGTGGCTTTTGCCATGTAGATGCTTCCATGGTGAGCAAAGGTCTGGAAGGTCTGGCGCTCAAAGATCTCGATCTGGTTATCCTTGAGAATGTCGGCAATCTCGTTTGTCCAGCCGAATTTGATACCGGTGCCCATAAAAATGTGATGATTTTAAGTGTTCCCGAAGGAGACGATAAACCACTTAAATATCCTCTGATGTTCTCTATATGTGATGTCCTTATTGTTAATAAGATTGATTGTATGGAATTGTTTGACTTTAACCTCGAAAAAATGCGTGAGCGGGTTTTAACTCTCAACCCCGATATCAAAATTATTCCGGTTTCCTGTAAGACCGGTAACGGTATTAAAGACTGGCTTGACTGGTTGCGTTTGGCCGTTTTGGGGGCTTGACAGAAGTTTGTTGATCGTCTATAGGGGGCTGACAATTTAGAGAAAATACTGTTTCAGAGTCGCGCACTGTTTATGAAGACGCGATAATAGGGAATGCCGTGTAATTCGGCAACGGGCCCGTCGCTGTAACCGGCAACGAACACCGCAATAAAGTCACTGCACTCAGGGAGTCTATCCTCGGACGGCTTTCTGGAGAGTGTGGGAAGGCGCGGTTAGTAGGTTTGAGCCGGAAGTCAGAAGACCTGCTTTGAAATAAGGTTCGAGTGCATCCATAGCCGTTGGAACGGTGTGGTATTATTTGCCTGCTCGGACTATACTTCGCGATTAAATCAGGGAATCCCGAAGAGCTGGATGCAGCTTTTCGGGATTTTTTTATGCTTTTTTTATGATATGGATTAGGTGTTTTATAGTGAAGGAGCTTTCTTTACGATCGAAAATTTTATTTGCCTATGGTCTCTGCCTGGTCTTGAGTTTTGTTTTCTCATCGATTTTGGTGTGGCCTGCGGCGGCCGAGGAAAACTCTTTGGTGCTTGATGATATGGTTGTCGAGGCGACCGGACTGGCGGATGATTTTCGTACCGGTGATGTTGATCCCGGACAGTTGACCTCGTTTTCATCGGTTATCAACCTTGATGAAATTAATCCCGGAATTATCAGCCTGGGTGACCTGCTGGCCAAGGAGGTCGGTATTCAAGTACGCAGTTCCGGTGGTTTGGGAGGCTACTCTGCGGTCTCATTGCGCGGTGCATCCGGTGACCAGGTTTTTGTCTATCTTGACGGGGTACTGCTCAATGATGCTTCCGGCGGAGGCGTTAATCTGGCTTTGGTGCCGTTAAATGATGTTGCCGCAATCGAGATCTATCGCGGCATTTCACCGGTCAATTTTGCTCGTGCCGGTCTGGGCGGGGTGATCAATATTCGCACCCGTCGGAGTAAGTCTGGGAGCAATGGCACGTTAGGTTTCGGTCTTGGCTCTTTTGCCAGTAAACGTCTCTTTGGTTCACTTAATCAGCAAACCGAAAACCGTTGTGATTTTCTTGCTTTTGCCGAATATCTCAGCAGTGATAATGATTTTAAGTTTTTAAATAACAATGGAACCGATTGGAATCCCAATGACGACCACCGCGAACGGCGCAATAATAACGAGTACTTTCGGCGCAGTTTGATGCTCAAAGCGGGTCACGATTTCAGTGATGATCTAAGATTTGAAATTTCGGAGCAGTATCTTAATCAGGATCGCAGGCTGCCCGCCTGGAATAATACTCCGGCCGCCAATACTCATTTTGAAACCGAGAGTCATCAGGTCGTGGCCCGGCTTCAGGCGGATGATTTAAGCTCTTTGCATCTTAATCTTGCAACCCAGCTTTTTTATGGTTGGAAAGAGGAGCATTACAACGATTCGCAAAGTGCTATCGGTTTGGGTCGTCAGCATGAACGTTACAATACCGACAAATATGGTGGCTCAATCTTTTGTGAGTGGCCGACCGAATTTCAGGTTCTTTCGGTCAATCTTGAGGCTGGCCGCGAAACCTACAAAGCTAAAGACCTGCTTCGTTCCCGGCCTCGTGGAGATAGCCGGCGTAACTATTTCTCAGGTGCACTTCAAGATAGTATCTATCTTTTTGGCCGGCGTCTTTTGTTGACCCCGGCCTGTCACTATCAGTGGTATGGTGATAAACTTGAGAGTGTAACCAGTGCTTCCGGCAGTAAAATCCCCGGATATAGCCGCAATCACGACTCATTAAGCCCGAGTCTGGGGGCCCGTTATGAGCTCTGGGGCCCTTTTTCGCTACAGGCAAATGCCGCCAGATACTGCCGCGAGCCCTCATTTTATGAACTCTTTGGCGATCGAGGTTTTACGGTTGGTAACCCTGATTTAAAAGCGGAAGAGGGCGACAATTACGATGTCGGCCTGATTTGCGCATCTCCCACACCGTGGGCTTGGTTGAGTCGAGTAGAGGTTGAAGCGGTACTTTTCTACAGCAAGATCGACAATCTGATTACCCGGATCTATGATGCGCGCGGGATTGGTAAATCCGAGAATATTTCAGCGGCTCGGATCAGCGGTGTCGAAGCCCGGGCGGTGCTGGATTTCGGCCCCTATTTTCGCTTGATTGGTAACGCCACCTGGCAAGATACCGAGAATCAAGGCAAAATTCCAGCCTTTAACGGAAAAGATCTTCCCGGTCGTTGGCAGCGCAGCTACATGGCTCGTTTAGAAAGCAACTACCGCTGGTTACGCTGTTATGTTGAGTATCAGCATGAGAGCAAAATGTATTATGATGCCGCCAATCTGCTGCCAGCGGACAGTAAAGATCTGGTCAACTTAGGTCTGACCATGACCATGCCGCTGGCACCGGGTGCCGGTGAACTGGTTTTCGATTTTGAGATTAAAAATTTAAATGGTGACGAGTATCAGGACTTTAACGGCTATCCGATGCCGGAAGCGGAGCTCTACTTTAATATTGCGTACCATTATTAACCGATGGCGTTGTAAAAAGTTCCGATATCCTGCGTTGTTGTGGTTTTCCAGACACTCGACATACTACATGTATAGTCTCGCGCCTGGAAAACCACAACGCCTTGTCTATCGAAATTTTTACTTAGCCATTCCGTGAGTTCTTACGAGTTCATCATTTTTGATGTTTTTTTTAGCTGATAGTTGAAGAAAGGAGTTTAGAAAGATGAAAATTTTGTCACTTCGTTTATTGCAGACGCTTATGGCCGTAGTGGTTTTGTTGGTTTTTTGTGCAGCGTCGGCTTTTGCCGACTATGCCTACTATTTCCCCTATTTTTCCAGCTCTGCAAGTAAAGGAGAGCTCGTTGGATTGGCATTAGCGAACAGTGATGATTTGAGTGCTGAGGTCTCAATTGTGATTTGCGATCAAGGTGGAGTCACCAAATCTGTCGAGCGCTGGCTCCTGCCGCCTTTCGGACAACAGGCTGATATTATCGGTTTGGGACTTGATGAAGTGATCGGCTCCTTCCAGGTTGTTTCCACGCGGCCATTGACCGGTCTCTGTTTCCTTTTCGCGAACCAGGTGACGGTTATGTACGATATGCCGATGACCCAAAGTCTGAAGAGTAAACTTGATATCCCCCATACGGCTCAGGATGCAGTATGGGGAATGGAGATTATGGTCAGTAATCCAAATGCTCAGGCAGTTGGGGTGCAACTCACTTATCGTGACGAATCAGGTCATGTGGATGCCCATGTCCATACTGTGACGCTGGCTGCCAACGGTAGCACGGTGATAGCTTTGGCAGATGTTCTGACAAGTTGGAGTTTGGCACAGATGCTGGGGGGATGCCTGCATCTGGTAACCAATGGAGTCGGCGTGGTGGCTTTTGCAGCCTATGACGATCTAAAGAACGATGGTACTTTTTATACGGGACTGCTGGCTGTCGATCCGACTTTACAGTATGATAATTTTAATCCTGTTCGTTCTCAATATACTGTAGTTTCTTGTTCGGCTCCCGACTTCGGCAGCGGTGTCCACGCCCTGCTTGAAGTTGAGAAACCACGTTCGGTTCAAGACAATCTTCTGCCAACCATATCCGATATTAAAATGGCGGCCCAGGGAAATTGTTTTTATCGTATAGCTCGTTATAACGGTGACAGTGTAATTAAATTTGCCGCCTCAGCTCCGGCTACTCCGATCTGGCAGTTTTCAACTATGGATGCCTCTGATGTCATGGCAACCAGTAACCCGCAGAGTCTGATCTTCGCTCCGGCAACCTTAGCCTCTGAAGCTAAAGCCTATATTCCACGCTGGGAATCGACCAAAATGTGGGTTGTCGATCCGGCAACAACGCTCGAAGCCAATTTTAAAATCGGTGAAGTTGAACTTGGTGACTACGCCGATGCCGACGGTCTCCCGGAAATGACCAATGGGGTTGTCATTGACGGTAAGCTCTTTCTTCTTCTTCAGCGCCTTGATAAAGATGATGGCTATGCTCCTCAAACCCCATATCTGGTGGTGATTGATACTGACAGTAATGCGGAGATTGATACACAAAATGGGGCTGAAAATTTAAAGGGTATTCCGTTGCCGATTAAGAATCCTTGGAATATCGTTTACAAAGATGGAAAAATTTATGTCAATGGGGTTGGCAGCTACGCCAGCAGCTGGAGTGGTACACCGGCAGATTATTCCGGCGGGATCGTCTCCATCGACCCGGATACTTATGAGGTTGAGATGCTTGTCGATGATGGTGATGACAATGAGCACCCTTACGGCAATATCTCCGGTCTAGCCGTGGTTTCGGCGACTAGAGGTTATTTTATCTCCTATGCGGGTTGGGGTGATAACGCGATTTACGGTTTCAATCCGAGTACCGGAGTTGTTGATGAATCAGTGTTGTCCGCTTTCTCAGGTGGTGTCAACATCCCGGCTCTAGGAGTTGACGGCCAAGGTAATTTATGGGTTGCCTCAAATACTTTTTCCAGCGGTGGTTTGTTGACTATTATAAATCCGATCGACGATAGCGTCGACCAGGAACAAGTTCTCAATCTCAACCCACAGGGTATTGTTTTCGGTACCTGGGAATAAATAGCGGCGAACTTTGCTTTGCTCTCATAAACGGGGTCGCACTCCAAGAGTGCTTCCTTACTTGTTAGATTGTCATTTATATCAGAAATTCTTGTAAAGTAGCCAAGCTCTGAAAAAGGGGTTGGTGAATTTATATTCGTCACCGCTTTTAAGAAGAATTCTTAATTGGATCAACCTTTCTAAAGCTTTTAGAACCGATGCTGATGAAGGGATCCCTATTTTCATGAGGAATTGTGATGAAGTCAAAGCTTTGCCCCCATATCGGGCAATTCCGGCCAGACACTTAAATTGTTGTTCAGAAATTATGTTGATATCAGCTTCATAGACTTTGGCTTCTCGGGCAAATATTAATTCCACTGCCTTGGGTATGCTGTTTTGCTCAATCGAGTCTCCGGTGGTGCTTATGCTCCAGAGGGCCGAGCAGAGTTGTTGGATATCACCTGAGACCTTCCCAGCGATCTCGAAAACCTGCTCAAGAGCATTGGCATTAATGCTTCTCCCTCCATTTTCAAAACGCTTTATGATGAAATTCTTAAACGAAGTTTCGGCGAGTGGGCCGACAGCAACCAATATGGCGGATTTGAAAAACGGGCTCTCAGGGTCAATAAATATTTCATCCATTTTGTTACGGAGGCTGCCGGTAAAAACATACGGGATATGTGACTGGAACTGAATTTTACTTCTCATCATCGCTAATGTTTCATCGGCATCCTTGAGTTTTAAGATATCTTGAAACTCATCAAAAACGACGACAACGGGTTTTTTTGATGTTTGCATGGCCGCAATTAAATCGAGAACAGTTTCAATATCATCGGGAGTCATCTTCACCGTGGCATCCAGGGAGATTGAAGGTAGTCCTGTAATGGGGTCAACAGTAAAAGAGGGCCTTAAATGAGAAAATGTTTCGAATATTTTTGAAAAAAAACCACTCTCTTTTTGTTCCATTGAGATGATGGCTTTAACAATGCGTTTGGCAAGAATGTCCGATGATTTTACGCCAAACAGGTCCACATAAACGGTACGGTATTTTTTCAGGTGGAGGCAGGCTTCATAAATGAGTGACGTTTTCCCTATGCGCCTTTCTCCTTGAACATACATGTTTTGCCCTTGTTTGATGTAGTCCCTGACGTGTTTGATTAAACCCGGGCGTGGGCAGAAATCTTTACCGCTTACAACTTGACCAAATTTGAACGGGTCCATTTTTTCACCTCAATTGCCATACAGTGCATTACTGTTAAGTAAGTTACTGATTAGTAACTTACTTAACAGTAATGCATATCCAGGTAAATTTCAAGAGGATTGTTTTTGACTATGATGACAGTCATGTATGGAGGTCTAAGTTAATGTTGGAGAAAGAAGGGGGGACAGCCACTAATTTATTTCTGCAATCAGTGGCTGTCCCCGATTTCTCAGGGCGTAACTATCTCCTGGTCGCTCTCTATCTTTTACACCATGTCTTTGATGGCTCGGCCCAGATTTTCGAAGGAAGAACCTGGTCCAAGATTATTGAGATCTCGCTTCGCAATGGGAAGTGTTCTGATTTGTCAGCCAATTTCTGGGTGATATATGCTCTTTCCCAGAATGTGCATCTGCTCCTGGGTCAGTTTTTTTTATGGGGGGGCTTTATTGTTGACCTCTTTGTCTGCCGGCCGGCTCACTTCACTTCCGATCATGGGAGCCGCGTTGCTGGGTCTGGGTCTGGTGGTGAGTGGCAAATTTATTTTGCCCGTCGCCTACTATCGCAATTTTAAAGATCTTCGTCAGAACCCATTTTAAACCATGCTGGAAATTAAACACCTCTCTTTCTCTTTTACTGGTCGGCCGATCTTACGGGATATATCCGCAAGTTACGGGGCCGCCCGGATACATGGCCTGGTCGGTCCGAACGGCTCCGGCAAAACAACCTTGTTGAAAAATATCTGCCGAATTTATCGTCCCCAAGGGGGGCAGGTGAAGCTTTTGGACCACGATTGTAAAACTATGGCCCGGCGCCATTTGAGTACTCTGGTCAGCCTGGTACCCCAGAACCCCAAGGTCAATTTCCCGATAAGCGTTTATGATCTTGTGCTTATGGGGCGCTATCCCCATCTCAAACGTTTCCAAGTTTTAAGCAATCATGACCTGGAGGTTGTCGAACGGGCTCTGCAAGCGACCAATACCGCTCATTTAAGAGAACGTTCGCTGACCGAACTCTCCGGCGGCGAAGCACAATTGGTCTTGATCGCCCGGGCCCTGGCGACTGAAGCCTCTCTGATTCTGCTCGATGAGCCGACGGCGAGTCTTGATATTGGTAACTCGCTGGCGATTATGGAGTTGTTGCTGGAGCTTAAAAATCAGGGTAAAACCATATTGGCCTCGGTTCATGATCTCAATCAGGCGCGTCGTTTTTGCGATACCATTACGATTCTTGAAGATGGCGAGATTTATTTTTACGGTCCTAGCGAAAAAGCTTTTACGGCAACTGCACTGGAAGAAGTTTTTCGGGTCAGTCTCGCAAAAACCGATGATTTTCTTGAATTTCATAGTTTGCCGGTGTAGTTTTTTTCACCACAAAGGCACGAAGTTTCACGAAGAAAAGCAAATTTTTTAAAACTTCGTGACCTTCGTGTCTTCGTGGTGAATTTAAGAAAATGTTTTTATGGTTCAAGATATGTCGGATTGGAAATAGATGATGAAGTTTACTGTTTTAATAACCATTTTTTTCTTGTTCACCCTTTCTTCGGTCGCCGCCCTGGCGGCCAGTTCGGAGTGGAAGATGCCGTTAACCCCTTTGCCGATGGAGCAATTGTTTAAAGATCTCAGTCAGGTCAGGGGTGAGGCTGTGGTTGAAGCAAAATGGCCTCGTCAGATAAGCTTCACGCATCGGGTTTATGACTATCGTCGCGAGATTTTTAATGTAGAGACGAAAACCGTTAAACTGAAAAGGGCTCCGGTTCGGATAATCCCGCATTCGGTTGGCATCAGTGAAATTCTCTGGGCCATCTGTCCACGTCAGCGTTTGCTTATGTTTAATGAGGTGGCGGCCGATCCTAAATTTTCAATAATCGCAGATGAGATTGCAAAAAGCGGGCGGGTTTTTAATTCCAAAGAGAGTGAATTGGTCATCGCGGTTCGGCCTGACATGGTCTTTACGGTTGCTTTTTCCGATGCTATTTTCAAACAGAGACTTCACCGGGCCGGTATTCCAACTCTTGACCTCGGATCTCCGGACTCACTTGATTCGGTTATTGAAGAGATCAAGGTTTTAGGTCAGGTTCTTGGTGAGAGTGCCAACGCCAAGGCCTTACTTAATATTATCGCTAAAAAAAAGGTTCTTTTGCAGGTCGCCTTGCCCTCACAAAAACAGCCTCTACGTCTGCTCTACTATGATCTTGGCGGCTATATTCCCGGTTTGGCATCAAACTTTACTTCGCTGTGTGAGCTCATCGGGGCGGTTAATGTCGGGGCTGAGCAGGGGGTTAAATCGTGGAAACAGGTCGATCACGAGACTCTGCTGAAATGGGATCCGGAGATGATTATTGTCCCCTTAGAGAGCAACCTTGAGCAAAGTCTTAAGGCTGATCCTTTGTTGCGTCATGCCCGGGCCGTCAAAGATGATCGGATTCTGACGATTCCCGGTCTCTATCTGCGGATTAACTCTCAATTCCTTCTGCTCGGAGCTAACCTACTGGCTGGTATTGTTTATCCCTATGAGTTCTAAACATTCGCGGATAGCCACCATTAGTCTGGCGCTGTTGTTGAATTTCCTGCTTCTGGGCGGGATAATTTTCTCTTTGACGCATGGCTCTTGGGCCCTTGAGAGCAGTCGCGTGGCGGAAATTATTCTGGCAAAATGCGGTCTGCCGATTGCAGACATACCCTCTCAGGTGGAGACTGCGATTGTCTGGGATGGGCGGCTGCCCCGGGTTCTGGCGGCGGCTCTGGTGGGTTTTTCACTGGCTGTCGCCGGGGCCGTTATGCAGGGGATTTTCAAAAACCCGATGGCCAGTCCCGGGGTTATCGGGATCAGCTCCGGCGCGGCATTAGGGGCGGTCTTAGCCATTTATTTAGGATTAACGGCGATTTTTGCAGTGGCCTTGCCGGTTATGGCGGTAAGCGGTGCCCTTATTACTCTTATTACAGTTTATATTATTGCGACCAGCGCGGGCCGTACCTCGATTGCAACCTTACTTCTGGCTGGTATTGCCTTAAATCTGATACTCGGGGCGGTAACCTCTTTTGTCATAACCTTGAGTACCAGAGAATTTGATGTCGGTCGCGTCATTGTTACCTGGTTGATGGGTGATCTCAATAATCGTAACTGGATGCACGTTAAAATTGTGGCGCTGACGGCGTTTGCTTCGCTGGCCTTAATCTCCTGCTATGTGCGCGATCTCAATATCCTGATGCTGGGTGAGGAGAGCGCCGCCAATCTCGGGGTCGAGGTCAGTCGAGCCCGCAATGTTCTCCTTTTTGCGGCTTCGATGATGACCGGGGGAGCGATTGCGGTCGCCGGCGTTATCGGTTTTGTCGGTCTGGTTGCCCCTCATATGGTTCGGGCCGTTGTCGGTCCCGACAATCGTCGACTGATCCCATTAGCCGGACTTTTAGGGGCGGTCTTTCTGGTTTACGCCGATCTTTGTGTCCGTCTGATTATTCCGGTTGATCTCAAAGTCGGGGTCTTGACATCACTTTTGGGTGGTCCTTTCTTTATCTATCAAATTATCCGTTATCGTAAACGATTTGAATATATGTAGAGATGCTTATTGGCCCACCTGGTCAGGGTAAATCAATGCTGTCAACAGCAGCAACAAAGTTACTACCTGACCTATCAAGTGAAGAAATATTTGAAATCAATAAAATTTATTCAGCAAAAGGTCTTCTGGGTGAAAATGAAGTTATCGTTTCGCGACCCTACCGAGAAGTAAATAAACAAACGAGTGAAGCAGCATTGTTTGGTGGCCCCATTGTTATAGAAGGTAGGCGACATTTAGTTTTTCTTGGTTATCAAATCTAAATTGAACAGCTTTACCGACTTGGTTTTGGGTGGTCAAGGCTGTAATTGTTTCTAGGTCGGTGTTTGAATTGGCAATAAATCTGAGGTCTTTCTCGGTTTTGCCATAGATAACAGAGTAGTCGGGAGTGCCATCTTTTTTATAAATAACGGTGTAGGTTTCAATGTAACCTTTGCCCGTTACTTTTCCTGCAATTGGTACAGGTTGGCTACCAATAAGAGGAGCTTTTGCATCATCCAGGTCATGTTGTCTGAGGTCTGTGTCTGTGGGGAAAGCGCTGTAGATCCCGGCTGCGTGTTTGTGCATGAACCACCCTAAGGCCGTAACTAAGCCATTATTGATTTTCCCTTCAGCAATCATCTCGACCATTGTGGCTACAGCATGTAAACTGTAGTTGTTGCCGGGGCCGCCGAAAAAACCCAGGCCGCCGGTGACGGTAAACGGTCGCGGATCGCTTTGTTTAAGTCCCAGCATCTTCAGTGCCATACCCACAGCACAGGGAAAACAGCTGTATATATCAAAAGCTTCGATCTCCTCAAGGGATAAAGCGGAACGTTGCAGCGCCTTCTCAACTGCGGCTTTAAGCGGTGGACTGTTTGTGAAACTCGATTTTTCAACCATGAAGCGCTGCCGGTCTTTGGCATAGCCGCCGCCAACAAAATAGACTGAACGGCTCTTTTTGTGGCGGTGCCTCTGCGCTTTTTCTTCGGTCATGAGAATAATTGCGGCACCAAGGTCAACTGTCACGAACGGGTTCATTCGTTTCGGGTAGGGGAAGGCAATCATCCGGTTGGATGGGGTTATCTTGATTATCTCAGCGGCAGAATACCTTTTTTTTGACCAGGCATCAGGGTGGTTTGCCGCGATCAGGCTGTGTTGAGACCAGAGTTTGCCGAGTTTCATCAAATAGGCATCCAGGTCGAGGCCGGATTCTGCCCACAACGCGGTTTCAAAGAGGGGAAAGCCGTGGATGGGTTGGCTCATACCGTGGCGTAATTCGAGTTCAGTTGCGCCGATAATATCATCGTCTTTATAACTCTCCGGTAGCCCCTGGAAAAGAGCATTGTCCGTTCTTGCCGGGTTTTTTATTCTTGGGCAATAGGTTTCGGCGCCGGCGATCAAGATCGTTTCCAGCTCACCCCGGGCAATCATTCCGGAAGCTTTATTGATCAAATTTTGGGGAGATTCTCCACCAATCCCGGAGGTATGAGTGAAGCGTGGAGTTGCCTTGATTTTCTGAGCAAGCTGCCGGGCGGCATCAGGATAATAGTGGCTCATGGTCATGACCGTCATGATGCCATCAATTTTCTCTAAAATATCAAAACCATTCTTCTCTTGGGCTCTGACCGCTGCTTGGGCCATCAGTCCCAAGGGGTCTTGGATTGTATCAATCACCTCTTTACCTTGGGAAACCTGTCCCCAGCCGCTGACAACAATTCTTTTATGCATAATAAATTTCCGTTAACGACGCCATCAACTTTTGATGAACTCGTAAAAAGTCATGGGATGGCTAAGTAAAAATTTCGATAGACAAGTTGTTGTGGTTTTCCAGGCGTGAGACCATACATGTAGTATGTCGAGTGTCTGGAAAACCACAACAACGCAGGATATCGGAACTTTTTACGACGCCATCAACTTTTGTGTGAGGAGAGAATGCCCTCTGCTTGGGCAATGGAGGTGTAGCCGGTGGCTTGAACCAACAATTCATAGGTTTCTTCAGCCATATTTATATCACTTTTTTGTTTGTCAGTTATATCTTGGTAAAACAACGCCAGAGTTTTGTCTGAATAGGTTTTTAATTCGCTTTTAAGATAGGTTTCGAAGGAGGTCATCGAATCGGCATCAGCGGATTTTTCCAGGGGCCGGGCACCGCTCATAACGCAGGGATATTTTAAAAACATCTCCCTTTGCCAGGTCAATTGGCAGAGAACAATTTTTTCTATCAAAGGATTTTGCTTTACCTGATGTTCAGGATTATCCATCATGACATATTTATGAGTCATTAGATTTTGCCCTTCAAGCTGGGCCGATTCAAGGTCTGCCAGGTAGCTTTGCAAAGTCTTGTTGGACCATGGTGTAAACTGGACTCTACGATGCAGGCAAAAGGCTTCGGGATTCTTTTGGCAGCTATTTTCACCCCCGGCCGGTACGGCCAGAAACATCTCCAGTTCAAGGGCAATGATTTGCTCGATTATACGGTTATGTTCATCCGCTATTGGCGCTGCCATAGCCAT